>JAVVTL010000025.1:10802-21720 GCA_036653715.1 Oscillospiraceae bacterium | reverse complement strand
GGATTGGATTTTATTTCCGCCTGCGGGCTTGGAAACTCTGCGAGGCTTTTCTCGCCCGATGCGGGCGGGGACGATGGGATTGGACGGGGGACGCGGGGGCTGTTTCCGCTGAGGCGGAAATGCGCGGACGGGGGATAGGACGGGGGATGCGACGACTGGGGGGCGGCTAATTTTTATAGTGTTTGTCAAGCAGGTCTTCGGAGACGCGGCTGAGTTCGGTGCGGGGGAGGATGGAGAGGAGCTGCCAGCCGAGGTCGAGGGTTTGGTCGAGGCTGCGGTCCTCGTATTTGCCTTGGGCGATGAAGCGGCGCTCGAGTTCGTCGCCGAATTTGAGGTAGAGCTTATCGGTGGGGGAAAGCTCGTCCTCGCCGATGACGGTGGCGAGGCTTCTTGCGCCGGAGACTTCGGAATAGGAGGCGAAAAGCTGATTTGAGAGGTCGGCGTGGTCGTCTCTTGTGAAGCCCTTGCCGGTGCCGTCCTTCATGAGTCGCGAGAGTGAGGGCAGGATGCCGACGGGCGGGTACACGCCCTTTTGCGCCAGCTCGCGGGAGAGGACAATTTGTCCCTCGGTGATGTAGCCGGTGAGGTCGGGGATGGGGTGGGAGATGTCGTCGCCCGGCATGGTGAGGATGGGGACGAGTGTGACGCTGCCGGGTTTGCCGTTTATCATGCCCGCGCGCTCATAGATGGAGGCGAGGTCGGAGTACATATAGCTCGGGAAGCCCTTGCGGGAGGGGATTTCGCCCTTGGAGGAGGAAAATTCCCGCAATGCCTCGCAATAGAAGGTCATGTCGGTCATGACGACGAGGACGTGGTAGCCGAGAGTAAAGGCAAGGTATTCCGCCGCCGTTAAGGCGCAGCGGGGCGCGAGAATGCGCTCTATGATGGGGTCGGACGCCATGTTGAGATACATGACCGTTCTGCCCAGCGCGCCGGACTCGGCGAAGTCGCGGCGGAAGAAGTCTGCTGTGTCGTTTTTGATGCCCATGGCGCAGAAGACGATGACAAACTGGTCGGTGTCGGAGATGACCTTTGCCTGTCGGACAATCTGCGCGGCAAGCTCGTTGTGCTCTATGCCGGCACCGGAGAAGATGGGCAGCTTCTGACCGCGAATGAGGGTACTCGTCGCGTCGATGGCGCTGATGCCGGTGAGGATGCAGCTGCGGGGATATTTGCGGGAGACGGGGTTTATGGCGGAGCCGTTAATGTCGCGCCGTTCCTCTGCGTGAAACTCGGAAAGTCCGTCCGCCGGGCGGCCTGTGCCGTCGAACACACGCCCGAGCAGCTCGCCGGACAGGGGGATGGTGACGGGTCTGCCCGTGAATTTTGTGCAGGCGGTTTTCATGTCGATGCCGGAGGTGCCCTCAAAGACCTCGATGACCACGCGGTCGCCGTCTATGGTGATGACGCGCCCGCGCCGACGGCTGCCGTTCGGAAGGCTGATTTCGGCAGTCTCGTCATAGGAGGCGTCGCTGACGCCCTCGAGGGCGATGAGCGAGCCTTTTATCTCGGAAAGGCCGGTATATTCTATTCTCATGCAATCGCCCCTCTCAATGGTTGGCTCTGCGAACCTTGGCAACCGCGTCGTCCACAAGAGCGGTGAAGCTCTCGGGCGCGGCACCGTCGCCGAGGTCAAATTTCATCTTGTTCAGCGCGGCAAAAACTCCCGTGTCCATGAGCTGGCGGAGCGGGATGTTCAGCGCGACAAGCTCGCGGCCGCCGTCGTAGAGGCGGAGGATGACGCGCAGCATGGCCATTTGGTTTGCGGGGGACATGAAGGTGTCCGTCGCGTGGAAGGCGTTCTGCTGCAAAAAGCCCTGTCTTATGACCTTGGCTGTTTCGATTATGAGCTTTTGGTCGTCCGGCAGAATGTCGGAGCCGATGAGCTTGACTATCTCCATGAGCTTCGATTCCTCGTGGAGCAGGGAGACGATGCGGGTGCGCAGCTCGTCAAAGTCCTCGCCGAAGTTCTTTTTGTACCAGGGGATGAGGTCGTTGTAGTATTCGGAGTAGGAGCTGTTCCAGTTGATGGAGGGGAAGTGACGCGCGTAGGCAAGTGCTCTGTCCAGCGCCCAAAAGCAGCGGACAAAGCGCTGGGTATTTTGTGTGACAGGCTCGGAGAAGTCGCCGCCCTGCGGCGATACTGCGCCGATAACGGTGACGCTCCCCTCCGTTCCGCCGAGGACTTGGACATAGCCCGCGCGCTCATAGAAGCCGGCGAGCCGCGAGGGGAGATAGGCGGGGAAGCTCTCCTCCGCGGGCATTTCCTCAAGTCTGCCGCTTATCTCGCGCAGGGCCTCCGCCCAGCGTGAGGTGGAGTCCGCCATCAGCGCGACGTGGTAGCCCATGTCGCGGAAGTATTCGGCTATGGTCATGCCGGTGTAGATGGACGCCTCGCGCGCCGCGACCGGCATATTGGAGGTATTGGCGACGAGTATGGTGCGCTCCATGAGCGGGCGTCCGCTCGCGGGGTCCTTCAGCTCGCGAAATTCGTCGAGCACCTGTGTCATCTCGTTGCCGCGCTCGCCGCAGCCGAGATAGACGATAATGTCCGCATCCGACCACTTGGCGAGCTGGTGCTGGACGACTGTTTTTCCCGCGCCGAAGGGGCCGGGTATAGCCGCGCAGCCGCCCTTGCCGACGGGAAAGAGCGTGTCGATGACGCGCTGTCCGGTGACGAGCGGGCGGTCGATGGGTCGCCGCTCGAAATATGGGCGCGGCGTGCGTATCGGCCAAAGCTGCGAGAGGGTGAGCGGCGTTTTTTTGCCCTGAGCGTCAAGCAGCTGCGCTATCGGCTCGTTGACGTTGTATTTGCCGGAGGGCTTGGCCTCCGTGACGACGCCGCGCATGCCGGGCGGCACGAGTGAGCGGTGTTCAATCATCTCGCTCTCGCGGCAGCGGGCGAAGACCTGACCGGGGGTGAGGCTGTCGCCGTTTTTGATGTCCACGGTCACGTCCCAAAGGCGCTCGCCGTCGAGTGCGGGGAGATTTATGCCCTTGGCGATGAAGGGGCCGGCCATGCTCTCGATGGTGCCGAGGGGTCGGCCGATGCCGTCGAAGATGCCGCTGATGAGGCCGGGGCCGAGCTGAATTGACATCGGCTCGAAGGTCGGATAGACAGGCTCGCCCGCGCAAAGCCCGCCGGAGTCCTCGTATATTTGGACGACGGAGGTCTCGCCGGCGGAGGACACGACCTCGCCGAAAAGGCGCTGTCTGCCGACGTAGACAAGGCTCATACGCGGCAGGGTTCTGCCGCCGCGCACGGTTATGACGGGGCCGTTAACGCCCCGGATGTAGTAGTTGGATTCAGTCATGCCGTTCCTCCACGTTAAAGCCGCTTATATCGGAAAAGCGCCCGTACAAATCGGCGAGGGCGGAGTCGAAGGTGAGGTCGACGCGCCTGCCCGCCGAGGGACAGAGTAAAATAAGCCCGCCGAGCGCGATATCGCCGACGAGAAATTCAAGACAAAGCTCGGGCGCGGCGGCGCTCAGAGCGGGGGCGTATTCCATGTCCCGCGAGCGCAGGTAGACGGAGACGTCCCGAGCGCCGGGCACGGCGGCGGCGGCACGCTTCAGCAGAGCGGCGAGCGCGGGGGGATATTCCGCCGAGTCGCAGTATTCAAGGAGCCTGCGCTTCACGTCGGCAAAGATTTCGTCCGCGCAGCGCTCGCGAAATTCGAGCACGGTTCTGCGCTCGGCAAGCCGAGCGGCGATTATGCGCTTGTCCGCGGCGGCCTTGGCGGAGGCTGCGGCAAGCGTCTCCAAACGTGCGGCCTCGAGCGCGGCGGCGGCGTCAAGCTGCGCAAGCTCGCGCTCCTCGGCGGCGCGGGTTTCCGTCTCGATGGCGAGCGCCTCGGCGCGGGCGGCGTCCAAGACGGAGGCTGTAAAGGCATTTAATTTGTTGGTATCTTCAAGCACGGGTTTCACCCTTTAAGTCAAATTTTGACGCCGATTGCCTCGTTTATGAGGCGAGTGATGGAGTCGGGGGCACGGCTTGTCCTCCGACTTCCGGATATGACGTTCACCAAAGGGCGCTCGGCGGAGAGCTTTATCTCGTCCAAAAGCGGCCCACAGAGGGCATGGCAGCTTTCCGTCACAAGGAGGATGGCGATGCTGCGGTCGGCACAGGCAGAGCGAACGGCCTCCTCGACCTCTTTGGCGTCGAGGGCGAGCACGCCGCATATCCCCGCGAGGCGCATGCCGACAAGCACGTCGCGGTCATCGGAGATGCAGAAGTATTTCATGGTGCTCAGCCGAGCTTGGTGACGATGATGAAGGCGACGAGCATTCCATAGAGGGCGATGCCCTCCGCCATGCCGACAAAGACGAGCGCCTTGCCGAAGGTGCCCTCGTTTTCGGTGAGTGCGCCGATGGCGGCGCTGGCGCTCGTGGAGACCGCCTTGCCGCTCGCTATGCCGGAAATGCCGACGGCGAGTGCGGCGGAGAGATAGCCCATGCCGCGCGCGAAGCCGTCGCTCGAGAGCATGCTGCCATCGGAGACGGCGGCGGCGCCCTGACCGAGGAACACAAAGGCGCTGACGGCGAGGGTCACGAAAAACAGCCCAAGGTTCGCATAGAGCGAATGCTTGACGTCCGTGTGTCCGCGCTTGACGCGGCGGTAGACGATGACGAGGGGCATTGAGGCGACGAGCAGGACAAAGAGCGAATAAAGTATAATCTGTAACATGTTTTGACCTCCGGTATATATGTGTTTGATTAAGCCTTGGAGCTGAAGTAATCGACGGTTTGCGGGGAGAAGGGCTTGCCCTGTCCGGAGTAGAAGCGGCCGAACATCTCGTAAAATTCGAGACGCAGGACCTGAATGCAGACGAGCACGGCCTCGACGACCATGACGAGGATGTTGCCGAGCACGAGGCCCCAGACGGCGTTTCCGGCGAGGAGATAGACGACCATCATCATGCCGGCGTGGCAGACGGCATAGGCTCCGACGCGGAGGAAGGAGACGCAGTTGGAAAACCATGAGAGACATGCCTCAAAGAGGTCAAAGAAGCCGGAGATGAAGAACATCCCCCACGATTCGGGCAGCCATTTTTTTTCGCCCTCACAGAGCTTTGCGAGCGACTCGGCGCAGAAAAGGCAGAACAGCGGCACGGCGATGCAGACGATTATGAAGATGGGATTGCCGAAAAGGTTCAGCTTGAGCATAAGCGTGGAGACGAGGCCGAGGACGACGCTGATGAAGAAGACGAGGCCGCAGATTCCGTTTGCGGAGAAGATGGCTTTTTTGAGGTCGCGCTGTCTGAAGCCGGTGATGACGTTGAGGATGCCGCTTGCGATGATGAGCAGCACGCCAAGCCCCACGGTGACGATGAGGATGGTCATGATATTGTTGCCCTCAAGGACCTTGAAGCCGGGCAGCCAATGCTCGTTTCCGAAGACGCTGCCGTAGACAAAGCCAAAAAGCATACCCGAGAGCCCGACGAGGGTGACTATGCGCCCGAGCCACATGCCTTTTTTCTTGTAGAGGATGAAGCCGACAAGCGCCAGCACCGCGCCCTGACCCACGTCGCCGAACATGATGCCGAACAGCAGGGCATAGGTGACGGTCATGAAGATGCGGGGGTCAACCTCGCCATAGGCGGGATAGCCGTACATCTCGACAAAGGGGGCGAAGATGCGGGAGAAAAAGCCGTCGGTGAATTTGACGGGGATGCGGCCGCGCTCGGCTGTGCCGGGCTTTTCGAGGTCGCAGGTGAGGGAAAGCGCCTCGGCGTCCGCAAGAAAGCTCTCGCTCTCCGCCGCGGGAATCCAGCCGACGAGGAAGAACTTGCCGCTTTTAAGTGCCGCCTGCGAGCGCAGGTCATAGGCGCGGCTCATGAAGGTGAGCCAGGAGTAGCGGCAAAGCAGCTCGTCGTGCGCCGTGATGGTGAGCTGATTAAGCTCGCGGTCAATCTGCGACGCCTTGGTGCGCGCGGCGGCAACCTCGCGCCGAAGCTCGGAGATGCGTTCCTTGGGGACGCCCTCAAGCCCTGCGCCGATGGGCGTCTCCTCGGCGCGCCAGCCGAGGGCTTCGAATTTTTCGGCGAGCCTGTCCTCCGCGTCCGGCAGGGCGAGATAGAGACAAAAGGCGTCGTGCTCGTCCCCTCCGACGCGGAAAAGGCAGACCTCGTCGTCGGCTTGGGCGGCAAGCTCGATATCGGGCAGCGCCTCGTGCCGCACGAGGCCGAAGCGCGGCTCCAGCCTTCGGAGGGAGAGCAGGGCGGAGAGATCCGCGCCAAGCTCGGAATATGGGCCGAGCCTTGCGATAAGCTCCTCGTCGTCCTTCACAAGGGCCTCCTCGGAGGTCTTGTGGGTGGAGAGACGGGCGCAGATGCCGGAGAGCGCGGTGACATAGGTCTGCGTGTCGGCAAGGGCGAAATCAAAGGCGTCAAAGTCTCTGAATTCCTGCGGGACGTCGAGTCTTGCCATGAGCGCGACGGCGGCGTCCAGCGTGGGTCGGAAGGGATTTGCGCCATCCGGAAGCCGAAGCTTCCCGAGAGTTTTGAGGGCGTCCGTCGCCCGCAGGAGGTGAAACTGGCGGCCCAGCACCAAGTGCCGGATGGCGACGTCAAGTTGTTCCTCCGGGCCGTAAATTACGGCCTTTAATAGCGTTTCGGTAGCCAAGCGTCGTCCTCCTTCACATATATATTTCGGGGTTCAGCCCGTATTGCAGAGCGACGAACACCCGCTTGAGCATGCCTGCCTCGGCTTCGTTCAAAACCATGAAGGCATAGGCTACGCTGAGCGACGGCTCGCCGTGGATAATCTTGCGAAAATACGCTGCCTCCGCCGCGCGGACGAAGTTGCCCGGTTCGGAGACGGAAAGCCCCTTGAAATATTTGCCGAGGCGCGTGGAGAGCAGAAGCGCGAATGCGGCTTCGTCGGATTCGGCGGCGAGGATTTCGTCCTCCGTCTTGCGGCTGAGTCCGCCGCTGATGGGCAGAAGCAGCGCGTGGGCTTTATCCGGCGGGGTGTTGAAGCGCCGCAGTCGGAGAAGATAGGAGACGTTGAGCAGGTCGGCGCGAAAGCCGATAAGCTCGGTCAGCCGCTGCTTGTCCGGTCCGCTGTAGCGGGCGGAGAGAAAGTCGCTCATGGCGGAGTAGTAGCGGTCCTCAAGCAAATCCGCCGCCTCCGCAAAGCGCGGGAGGCCGGAGACGGGGTCGCGCTCAAGCAGGCGCAGGGTGTCGCCGTATATTCCGCCGCCGCCGGCGTCGATAAGCTCATCATAGGTGTTGACGGTCATGAGCCTGTCGATGTTGTAGCCGGGCAGCGTGTGGAAAAATGGCGGCAGGGGGTCGTCCTCCGCCTTGGTGCCGGGCGTTCCGAGTCGGCGCAGGGCGTTGAGGATGGCGCGGCATTTCACATGGAGCGCGATAAAGATGAGAAAGTCCTTGGCAGTGCTCTCCGCAAAGCGATACAGCCGCTCATATTCGCTGTAGACGGCGCGTTCGATTTCGAAGGCAAATTGTTTGTCGGTGACGCCGGAGGGGGGCATGTCCGCCGCCGCGCCGCCCCAGCCGGAGGTTCGGCGCAGAAAGGCGACAAGCTCGTCGGTGCTCCGAAGGTCGGCGATGAGCTTTTTTTCGTCCTGCGAGAGAAGGCGGGCGTACATGGCGTGCGCGCCTGTGGCAAGCGCAATGTCCAGCGCGGCAAGCTCGCTATTTTTCATTGTCATCTCCCGTGACAAGGTCAAAGACTTTGTCGGCATAACTTCGTCGGGAGTGTTCAAACTGCCCGCGAAGGGCGGCGAGCTGCTCGGCGGCCTGCCGCTCCATGCGGCATATCTCGTCGTCCGCCCGCTTGGCCTCCCGCGCCTGAGCGGAGAGGAGAAGGGCGTTTTCCTCGGCGGCATATTTTTCGGCAATGGCTCTTTTGCCAAGCTCTATGCGTTCTTGCTGATGCAGGCGGAGCCGCTCAGCCTCGTCAAGAAGCTCGGCGGCCTGTCTGTCGGCCTCCAATATCGCGTTAAGCGTCTCGGTGGAATTCAATGGATGACCTCCTTGGACGGTGTGACTGTTATAGTTACTCTGTTTTTACAGTTTAGCACAAAGAGTCAACCTTATAAAGAAAAAAATACAACAAAAATAGCATCAGCCGCCGAACATTCTTGCATGCTCGTGAAACACCCTTTGTAATCCGCGGAGGAATGCGTTATAATTACTGTACATATCAACAATTCAAGAGGTGTCACAATGAAATACCTGCTCATAATAGGCGACGGCATGGCGGATGACAAAATCCCGTCGCTCGGCGGAAAAACGCCGATAGAAGCGGCGCAGAAGCCGTTTTTGGACTCTCTCGCCGCGCGCGGCACGCTCGGCTCCGTGAGAACCATCCCCGAGGGCTTCCCCCCGGGGAGCGACACCGCCATAATGTCCATCTTCGGCTGCGACCCGCGCAAGTGCTATTCCGGCCGCGCGCCGCTCGAGCTTGCCGCGGCGGGGCGAATTCTGCCCACGGGTGCCGCCGCCTACCGCTGCAACATGGCGACGCTTGAGGAGGGTGAGCTGCCCTTCGGCGAGCGGCGCATATTGTCCCACAGCGCCGGCTCAATCGAGGCGGCGGAGTCCGACGCGCTTGTCACCGCGCTCTTTGAGCACCCGGATTTTGCGCCCCTTGCCGAGCGGGCGGGGCTGGAGGTTCTGCCGGGCCATTCCTTCCGCCATCTCGCCCTGCAAAGGGACGCGGAGCTTGACGGCATCCGCCTCGCGCCGCCGCACGACCATTTGGGCGAAGCCTGCGGCGCACTCCTGCCCTCCGGCTGCAAAAATGCCGCAGTGCTGCGCGAGCTCATGGAAAAATCCTTTGTCATCCTCTCAAAGCACCCCATAAACGCGCAGCGCAGAGCCGAGGGAAAGCTCCCCGCAAACTGCGTTTGGTTTTGGGCGGAGGGCAGGGGCGCGACCCTGCCGAGCTTTGTCGAGGCCTATGGCGCGGAGGGGGGCGTTATCTCCGCCGTGCCGCTCTGCCACGGAATAGCGCGGCTCGTGGGGCTTTCCCCCGTCAGCGTCCCCGGCGCAACCGGCGAGTGGGACACGGACTACGAGGCAAAGCTTGCCGCGGCGCTCGAGGTGCTTGAGACGCGCGATTTTGCCGCCATACACCTTGAGGGGCCGGACGAGGCGACGCATAACCACGACCTCCCCCACAAAATATACAGCGTGGAGTGCCTGTCCGAGCGCGTGGCGAAAAAGCTCTGCGCGGAGCTTTCCGCGAGGGGGGAGGACTTCCGTCTGCTCATCCTCTCCGACCACCTGACACTGATGGCAAACGGCGCACACGACGGCAGACCCGTCCCCTTCATCCTCTACGACAGCCGCGAGCGCGAAAAAGGCTCCGGCCTCCCATATACTGAGGAAAACGGCGGCAAGGGGCCGTTCGTGGACGCGGGCGTGAAGCTCATGCCCCTGCTTTTTGAGAAGCTATGATAAAGGAACGCGCATACGCGAAGTTGAATCTCTCCCTCGACGTGCTGAATAAGCGCGAGGACGGCTACCACAACATGAAAATGGTCATGCAGAGCGCCATGCTCTGCGACGAGCTGACCCTTGAGCTGACTGACGGCGAGCTGCGCATTGAGACAAACATACCCTACATCCCGAGGGACGACAGAAACGTGGCGTTCAAGGCCGCCTCCGCTTTTTTTGCCGCCACCGGACTGAAAAGCACAGGCGCGGTGATAAAAATAAAAAAACGCGTGCCCGTCCGCGCGGGCCTCGGGGGCGGTTCCTCGGACGCCGCCGCCGTTTTGCGCGCGCTCAACAAGCTCTGCGGGACGCGCCTTTCGGGCGACGAGCTGCGGCAAATCGGCTTTTCCGTCGGCTCCGACGTGCCCTTTTGCGTGGAGGGCGGCACGATGCTGGCGCAGGGGCGCGGGGAGCTGCTGTCCCCGCTTCCGCCCCTTCCGGAGACGGACGCCGTCATCTGTATGCCGGGCTTCTCGGCCTCCACGCCGGAGCTTTTTTCGCGCATCGACTCCCGCAGCTCGCGCTGCCGCCCGGACACGGAGGGGCTTGTCGCCGCGCTCGGAGCGGGGGATGTGACGGGTGTTTCGCGCAGGATGTACAACGTTTTCGAGAGCGTCCTCGGCAAGCGCAGCGGCGCCATCAACGAGCTGAAGGGCGTGCTGCTGGACAAGGGCGCGCTGGGCGCCGCCATGAGCGGCACAGGCTCCGCCGTCTTCGGGCTTTTTGCGGACGCGGAATCGGCAAGACGCGCCGCCGCCGCCGCCGAGCCGCTTTGCCGCGAGGTTTTTTTGACAAAAACCACCGGCTCCGCCGAAATTTAAGGTATAAATAAATTACCTCCGGCCGATAATGTGGTCAGAGGTACATAAAATGAAAAACAACAGCCGACATCTGAAAAATTGGGAAACCGCCCTGCTCATGGCGCTCTGCATATCCTTTTGCACCGGTGCCTGGGCGCAGGCGAAAAGCGAGGCGCTGTCCTCAAAGCTCGTGCGCCTGCACGTCATCGCCGTCTCGGACGACGAGGAGGAACAGGCGATTAAGCTCTCCGTGCGCGACAGCGTCCTCCGCTATCTTGAGCCAAAGCTCGGGGGCGCAGGCTCGGCGCGGGAGGCGCGTGACCTCATCGAGAGCGAGCTTTCGGGCATAGCCGAGGCGGCGGGCGCATCGGCGGAGGGCCGCCCCGTTCGTGTGACGCTCGGGCGGGAGAGCTACCCCACCCGCGATTACGGCAGCTTTTCGCTCCCGGCGGGGACGTATACGTCCCTGCGCGTGGTCTTGGGCGAGGGCGAGGGGCACAATTGGTGGTGCGTCGTGTTCCCGCCGCTCTGCCTCAGCGCCGCCGAGGCGGAGGAGGCAATGAGCACCCTGCCCGAGCAGGACAAAGCCCTCCTCACCGGCGAGAGCGACGGCGTCATCCTCAAGTTCCGCATAATCGAGCTTTGGGGCGA
>JAVVTL010000025.1:0-10702 GCA_036653715.1 Oscillospiraceae bacterium | reverse complement strand
TAATGGTGGAGTTTAGGCTTTGGTCGTCTTGCGCTGGATGAGCTTTACAAGCTCGACAATGGGGATAACGCAGACGGCAAGGAGAAGGGCGACGGCGTATTCGGCGAGGCTGATGTGCGAGAAGCCGAAGGCCTCGGACAGGAAGGGGACGTATATGACGAGCGTCGTCATGACGAAAGAGGCGAGGCCGGCGAGGTTAAGAGCCTTGTTCATGCCCTTGATGGAGAACAGGCTGCCGCGCTGGGAGCGCATATTGTAGCTGTGGAAAATTTCTGCCATGGAGAGGGTGAGGAATGCCATGGTCATGCCGTCGGCGCTGTCCGTGAAGACCCAGCCGCCGCCTTCCATAGCGTGACCGACGATGTAGGCACCGAGGGTGACGATGGCGATAATGAAGCCCTGATAGAAGACGTCGAAGCCCATGCCGCCGGCAAAGACGCCGTCCTTGGCGTTGCGCGGGGGACGCTTCATGATGTCGCCTTCTGCGCGTTCAAGACCGAGGGCGAGCGCGGGGAAGCAGTCGGTGATGAGGTTTATCCAGAGCAGATGCGCGGGCTTGAGGATGGTGAAGCCGATGATGGTGGCGGTGAGGATGGCAAGCACCTCGCTCATGTTGGAGCCGAGCAGGAACTGGATTGCCTTGCGGATGTTGTCGTATATCCGGCGGCCTTCCTCGACGGCACCCACGATGGTGGCGAAGTTATCGTCCGCGAGAACCATGTCGGCGACGTTTTTGGTGACGTCCGTGCCTGTGATGCCCATGCCGATGCCGATATCGGCGCTCTTGATGCTGGGGGCGTCGTTCACGCCGTCGCCGGTCATGGCGGTGACGCAGCCGGCTGCGCGCCAAGCGTTGACTATGCGGACCTTATGCTCGGGCTGGACGCGGGCATAGACGGAAAATTCCTGGAAGCGGGCGGCAAATTCCTCGTCGGACATGTCGGAGACGGCGGCACCGGTGATGGCGCTCTGTCCCTCCGAGAGGATGCCAAGCTCGCGCGCGATGGCGGTGGCGGTGTCGATATGGTCGCCGGTTATCATGATGGGGCGGATGCCTGCCTCGCGGCATTCGATGATGGCTGCCTTGACCTCCGGACGTACCGGGTCAATCATGCCGCAAAGACCGACGAAGCAGAGGTTCTGCTCGAGGTTATCGGGGGAGAAATCCTCCGGCTGCTCGGGCCAGTAGCGGACGGCGGCGGCGAGCACGCGCAGTGCGCGGGACGCCATGTCCTTGTTTGCGACCTCGATTTGACGGATGACCTCGGCGTCGATGGGGAGCACGTCGCCGTGGTTTATATAGTGTGTGCAGCGGCCGAGGAGCACGTCGGGCGCACCCTTGGTGTATTGGACGACGCTGCCGCCGGAGAGATGCACGGTGGACATCATCTTGCGGATGGAATCGAAGGGCGCCTCGCCCACGCGGGGGGCGCAGGCCTTGAGCTCATCCTTGTCGAGTCCGATGGACTGGGCGTAGTTGACGAGGGCGCATTCTGTGGGCTCGCCGACGGCCTCGTTGTCCTCGCCCTGTTCGGCGTCGGAGCAGAGGGACATGGCGGTGGCAAGGAGGGATTCGTCCGGCCCGTAGTGGTCAACGACGGTCATTTTGTTTTGGGTGAGGGTGCCGGTTTTGTCGGAGCAGATTATCTGGGCGCAGCCGAGGGTTTCCACGGCGGTGAGCCTTCGGATGATGGCGTTGCGCTTGGACATATTGGTGACGCCTATGGAGAGGACAATGGTGACAACGGCGACAAGCCCCTCGGGTATGGCGGCGACGGCGAGGGAGACGGCGACCATGAAGGTGTCGAGCAGGACTCCGCCGGAGAGGGTGCCGGCGCGCAGAACGCCGAGGCCGAAGATGAATACGCAGATGCCTATGACAAGCTTGGAGAGAACCTTGGAGAGCTGGGAAAGCTTGATTTGCAGGGGGGTTTGGCCCTGCTCGGCATTGGCAAGGGCGTGGGCGATTTTGCCCATTTCGGTGTCCATGCCGGAGGCGACAACGACGGCGACGCCGCGCCCATAGACGGCGGAGGAGCCCATGTAGACCATGTTCTCGCGGTCGCCGAGGGGGATATCGGAGGCGTCACGGAGGTTAAGTATGTCGATAAATTTGGTGACGGGGACGCTCTCTCCCGTGAGGGCGGCTTCCTCGATTTTGAGGCTTTGGGATTCGATAAGGCGACCGTCGGCGGGGATGGCGTCGCCTGCCTCAAGCAGGACAACGTCGCCAAGGACGAGCTCCTCGCTCTGTATGACCTTGACCCTGCCGTCACGCAGGACGCGGGTGGTGGAGGCGGACATTTTTTGGAGCGCCTCGATTGCCTTTTCGGCCTTGCTTTCCTGATAGACGCCAAGGATGGCGTTTATGAGGACGACAGCGAGAATGATGATGACGTCCGTCAGCCCCTCGCCGGAGTAGAGGGAGGTGATGCCGGAGATGAGCGCGGCGGCGAGCAGGATGATTATCATGGGGTCTGCCATCTGCTTCAGGAAGCGGGAGAACATGGATTCTTTTTTCCCCTCCGCCAGACGGTTCCTGCCGTTTGCCTCGAGTCTGCGCGCGGCCTCGTCGGAGGAGAGTCCCTCCTTGGAGCTGTTCACATCGGACAGTACGGCGTCGATGTCCTCGCAATAGAATTTCACAATTTAACAGTCCTTTCGTTTATGGTCAAGCCGTGGTATGCCGGGACCCTAAAACGAGCCAATTAAAAAAGGCTCATGGATAGGGTAAGCCTATCCATGAGTCTGGTCTTTTAATGCAAGCCAGGCGAAAAATCGCCATGATTGTTGACTTGCAGCCGCGTGTGTGCGGCTGACTACTCCCTCACGGGTAAAGTGTAGTTTATCACTTTGAGGAGGCAATGTCAACCGTTTTTAGGGCTTATTCCTCTTGGAATTCGTCTTTTCCCGCGCCGCAGAGGGGGCAGACGAAATCAGCGGGGACATCCTCCCATTTTGTGCCGGCGGGGACGTCGCCCTCGGGGCAGCCCTCGTCCTCGTCGTATACATAGCCACAAAGCGTGCAGACATATTTAGCCATTTTTAACGCTCCTTTCAGGCAATTTGTTTGCCTATGGCTACATTATAATTATTCCCGCGCCGCTGTCAATCATTTCTTGATTGCTTTTAGGCCGCTAAAGGGATAAAATTAAAAAATATGTGAGCAACGCGCTCTGTTTAATGGGAAAGCGAGGAACTTTCCCCGTGCTTCGTGCGTCCATATCACATATGGCGGCAAAAGTATGCCGCGTGAACCATTGACATTTCTGCGCGTCGGTGGTATCTTACCTGTATTAACACGATTAGTACAGGTGTGATCGGGAGGAAAAATTATATGAATAAAACCAAAAGAACGGCGTCATTGCTGTTAGCGGTGGTTTTGCTGCTCGGCACGCTTGCCGGCTGCGGCGGAAAAACCGACGGCGGCACTGCGGAGGAAACTCCGGAATTCATCTATGTCCCCACCTATGTAAAGCCCAAGACGGACATCGAAATAAATTATGTAAGTGCCTCCGGCTACTTTGACGGGAAGCTTTATTTCCTCGCCAGCGTAGTGTCCGGCAAGGGGACCGCAACGCAACCGGAGCACTTTGCCTCCGCCTCGGACCTGAATGCGAGAGTCGCTGTTGCCCCCGGCTCGACCACTGCCGAAATGGTCCCCCAAGAATACGATACATATCGTGACGGCATGTTTGTCATGAACGCGGACGGCACGGGCATGGAGGAGCTTACCGCCTATGCCCCCAACAAGCTGCCCGAGGGGACAGAGGGCAACTCCTATGTCAACAGCATGACCCTCGACTCCGAGGGAAACATTTGGGTCTGCGAGACGCTCAGCGTGACCATCTTTGACCTGCCCGCCGACTTTGACCCCGAAACGCAGGACAAGTGGCAGTACTACAAAGACAGCACCGAGACCTTCACTCTCCGCAAGCTGGACAAAACCGGCGCGGAGCAGCTCTCCATCGACCTGAGCACCCTCAAGGGCGAGGAGGACTACTTCTATGTCCAAAACGTCCTCTTTGACGACGCAGGCAACATCTATGTCGTCGCAGGTCAGTCGCTCTATGTCCTTGACGCGCAGGGCAAGCTTCTCTTTAAGCTTGGCGACAAGGAAACAAACATCAACACCCTCGTCCGCATGAAGGACGGCTCCATATCCGTCATGCTTTGGGACAACGCCGCGAGCAAGCAGGTCTTCAAGCCCATTGACCTCAAGGCCAAGGCCTTCGGTACGGCGGTAGACGCCCCCGTGAACGGCTATAACTTCTATCCCGGCAGCGGAGACTTCGACGTCTACTACAACAGCGACACCAGCCTGTTCGGCTATAACGTCACCAAGGGCGAGAGCACAAAGCTCCTGAGCTGGATAAACTGCGACGTGGACAGCAACAGCCTCAGCGCCATAAACGTCCTGCCCAACGGCGACGTATTCTGCATGTCAAACAGCCGTGACGACACCGGGAAGCAGAACTTCGAGCTTGTGACCCTCGTCAAGACCCCCTATGCCGAGGTAGAGCAGAAGACCCCCATCACCTTTGCCTGCATGTACCTCGACTGGAACCTTCGCGGTCAGATACTCAAATTCAACAAGACCAACGCAAAATACCACATCGAAGTGCACGACTACTCCGAATACAACACTCAGGACGACTACACCAAGGGCCTCACAAAGCTCTCCACCGAGATAATCTCCGGCAAGGTGCCGGACATCCTTGACACCAACGGTCTGCCCATCCGCCAGTATGCCGCCAAGGGTCTGCTTGAAGACCTTTGGACCTACATAGAATCGGATAAGGACCTCGGCGGCAAGGAGGGCTTCATTAAGCCCGTGTTCGAGGCGCTCTCTCAGGACGGCAAGCTCTATCAGATAGCCTCGAGCTTCTCCATCAACACCGTGGTCGGCTCGAGCGCCATAGTCGGCGACACGCCGGGCTGGACGCTTGACGACATGTATGCCGCGCTCGAAAAAATGCCCGAGGGTGCCGAGATATTCTCCATGGGCACCACCAAGGACCAAATTCTGAGCCAGTCCTGCGCCATGGGCCTTGACACCTATGTTGACTGGGAGACCGGCAAGTGCACCTTCGACAGCCCCGAGTTCAAGAAGATGCTCGAGTTCGCAAACCAGTTCCCCCTCACCTTCGACTGGGACAAAATCAACTGGGAGGCGGGCGACTATGAGGACGACGCCACCCGTATCACCGCCGGCAAGCAGATGCTCGCCATGTTCTATGCGGGCGATTTCCAGAACTTCCAGCAGTACAGAGCCATGTTCGGCGGAGACGTGACCTTCATCGGCTTCCCGAGCGAAAGCCGCAACGGCAACGCCTTCCGTATAGACTCCGGCCTCGCCATGTCCTCCAAGTGCTCGGATAAAGCCGGCGCATGGGAATTTATGCGCACCATCCTCACCGAGGACTTCCAGAAAACAAACACCTGGAACTTCCCCACCAACAAGGCCGCCTTTGACGCAAAGCTCAAGGAAGCCATGACCAAGGAATTCTACACCGACGAAAACGGCAATCAGGTCGAGCAGCCCAAGTACAGCTACTCCCTCGGCGGCCCCAACGGCGGCACTGAGGTGAAAGTCTATGCCCTCACTCAGGCCGAGGCAGACCAGTTCATGGCGCTCATCAACTCGACAAACCGCATCTTTGCCAACGACCAAAACATCATGACCATCGTGAACGAGGAATGCGCCGCCTTCTTCGCCGGCGAAAAGACCGTTGACGACGCCTCCAAGAACATTCAGAGCCGTGTCTCGCTCTATGTCAACGAACAGAAATAATCTGACCATTCCCTCCGGCGGTTTCGCCGCCGGGGGGACGGAATTTGCAAAAGAGGAAGGTGAAGCGGTGAAAAAATTCGCAAGACCGCAGCTCGACCCCGCGCACAGAAAGGCGGAGGTCAAGGATTTTTTGCACAGCCTGTGCTTTATAGGGCCGAGCTTCTTCGGCGTGCTGATTTTCTTCATCATCCCCTTCGGTGTGGTGGTGTTCTATTCGCTGATACGCAGCCCGCTGGACCAGCATTTCGTGTTTATCGACAACTTCGTGGCTCTCTTCAAAAACTCGGCGTTCCGCATGGCGGCGAAAAACACCCTGACCTTTTCCGCAATGGCGGTGCCGCTCGCCGTGGTGCTCTCCATGGGCCTCGCGCTGCTGCTCGAGTCGCGCATCCCGCTCAAGAGCCAGTTCCGCACCTTTTTCCTCAGCCCGATGATGGTCCCCGTGGCCTCCATCGTGCTTATATGGCAGGTGCTGTTCCACAACAACGGCGCGCTGAACGAGCTGCTTGCCGTCTTCGGCGTGCAGGCAATCGACTGGTTCAAATCCGATTACAGTCAGCTCGTGGTCGTGACGCTTTTCCTTTGGAAAAACCTCGGCTACAACATGATTCTCTTTATGGCGTCGCTCGCCAACATACCCAAAGAGCTTTTGGAGGTCGCCGACGTGGAGGGCGCGGGGGAGATATACAAATTCTTCGCCATCAAGCTGCGCTATCTCTCGCCGACGGTGCTGTTCGTCACCATACTCTCGCTCATAAACTCCTTCAAGGTTTTCCGCGAGGTCTATCTGCTGACGGGCGACTACCCCTATGAGACGCTGTATATGCTGCAGCATTTCATGAACAACACCTTCAAATCCCTCGATTATCAGAAGCTGTCCGCGGCGGCGGTTGTCATGGCCATTGTCATGGTCATCATCATCGCCATCCTTTTCAAGGCCGAGGACTGGTTCGGAAAGGACGTGGAGGGATGAAGAAAAAAAGAAAGTACATTACAAGAACCGTCGTTTTCGTGCTCTGCGCGGTATTTGCCTTTATGTTTCTCCTCCCGACGGTGCTGACTATCTCCAACTCCTTCATGTCGCAGTCGGAGATAAGCGCAAACTACGGCAAGGTATTCTCCTCCAAAACAGCCGGCGGCACGACCTACGTCTCCGACAAGGTGAATCTCAAGTTCATCCCGGACAAGGTCACCTTCTCGCAATACATATCCGTGCTCTTCAAAAGCCCGGACTACCTCCTGAAGTTTTGGAACAGCGTAATCCTCGTGGTGCCCATCGTGCTCCTTCAGGTGGGCGTGGCGGCAATCGCCGCCTACGGATTTACCCGCTGGCGCGGAAAAGTTCGCTCGTTTTTGTTCTTTTTCTATGTTATACTGATGCTGATGCCGTATCAGGTGACGCTGGTTCCAAACTATCTCGTCGCGGATTGGCTGAAAATTCTCAACACCCGCGCGGCGATAATCTTTCCCGGCGTGTTTGCGCCCTTCTCCGTCTTCCTGCTGACAAAATTCATGCGGCGCATACCCGTCTCCCTAATCGAGGCCGCAAAGCTGGACGGTGCCGGAGAGTGGCAGATATTCACGGGAATCTGCCTGCCGCAGTGCAGAAGCGCCCTGTATTCCATCGCGATTTTGGTATTCATAGACTATTGGAACATGGTTGAGCAGCCGCTCATCCTCCTGCCGGACGCAGCCAAGCAGCCGCTGTCCGTCTACCTTTCCCAGATAAACGCCGGCGAGGTGGGACTCGCCTTTGCAATCGCCACCATATACATGATACCCTCTCTCCTGCTGTTCCTCCATGGTGAGGAATACCTCGTCGAGGGCATCGCGAATTCCGGTTCCGTAAAGGGGTAAGCCAATATGACTGAAGAAAAGGTAAAAAACAGGGGCTGGGTAAAGAACGCAGCCATCATATTCCTCGCGGTCATGCTGGTGCTGACCTTTTTCTCCAACACCATCATGAATCGCTCGCTGCCGGAGGTCTCGGCGCAGTACGCCCAGTCCGGCGCAATCACCACCCGCGTCCGCGGTACGGGCAAGATTGAGGCCGCAGAGACCTATGAGGTCAAGAGCGGCTCCTCTCGCAAGGTCAAGTCCGTTGCCGTCAAGGTCGGCGACCCGGTCGAGCCGGGCACACTGCTGTTCGTCCTCGCAGAGGGCGACGGCGACGAGCTGACCACCGCCAAGAACGCCCTCGAGGAGGCTCAGTACGCCTACCAAAAGGCGCTGATTCAGGCGGGCGGCACGGATGCCAACGGTGAAAACCGAGCCATCCAGCGCGCAAGGGAAAAGCTCGAGGCGGCAATAGCCGAGCGGGATGCGAACAAGGTGTCCAAAGAGGACGTCAGCATCGCAAAGACAGAGCTTGACACAGCCACGGCGGCATTCAATACCGCTCAGGACAAGCTCACGGCCGCAGGCGGAGATACCGCGGGCGGCGGCAGCGGCGGCGGCAGCTATGCCCCCGTGCAGGCGGCAGAGGCGGCCCTGAAAGCCGCAAAGACCACCTACGACGCCGCAATGATAAAGTACAAGACGAACTATGACGCTTTCAAAGCCTATGCAACAACGCAAGCAAATGGCAGCGGCTATACCGTTGAGGCCTACATGGAATTCCTCGCGGAGGAATTCAAGGCCGCGGGCAAGGACGAAGTACAGGCAATTAACGGTGCGGATTTCAACAAAAACGCATTGGCAACGGCCTACACAACCGTCACGACAGCCAACAAGGCGTATACCTCGGCGCAGACCACCTACAACGAAGCTCTTAACGCCTACTACAACTCCATGTCGCCGGACAACTCCGCGCTCATGAAGAAGCGCGACGAGGCAAAGCGCGTTATGACCAAGGCGCAGGAGCGCTACGACACCGTCAAGGCGCAGAAGACCGCCTACGAGGCCGCCAAGGACGCCGTCGTCACCTGCCAGGACACGCTCGAGCAGGCGATAACCTCCCAAAAGCTTCAGGGGCTGGACATGCAAAAGCTCCGTCAGGACATCGCCGATAAGCAGACGCTTGTCAATAAGCTCTCCGGCAGCAGCGGCGCGGGCGGCGAGATAAAATCCGAAATTTTCGGTGTTATCAAGAGCATCGGCGTCACCGCCGGCAACAGCACGACGGCAGATACCGTCATGGCAGCCATCGAGGTGCCGGACAGGGGCTATATCACCACCATCTCCGTCACGTCCGAGCAGGCCAAGCGCGTAACCGTCGGCGACAGTGCCGAGGTCACCTCGGGCTATTGGGGCGGCCCCGCCATTGAGGCGACCCTCTCCAACATCAAGCCCGACCCGCAGAACCCGCAGGCAAACAAGCTGCTTATCTTCAGCCTCAAGGGCGAGGACATACAGAGCGGCTCGCAGGTCTCCGTCTCGATAGGGCAAAAGAGCCAAAACTACGACGTAATAGTCCCCAGCAGCGCGGTGCGTGAGGACTCGAACGGCAGCTTCGTGCTGGTCGTGATGGCAAAATCCAGTCCGCTCGGCAACCGCTACGTCGCCACCCGTGTGGACGTGCAGGTGCTTGCGAAGGACGATACCAACAGCGCTGTCTCCGGCGGCGTTGCGGCATGGGACTACGTCGTGACGAACTCCACCAAACCGATTGAGAGCGGCATGCAGGTGCGCATGACGGACGCGGGATAAGCAAAATATGAAAAAATTACGCAGGCTCCCCAAAAACAAAATAATCCTCTGGGCGGTTGCCTGCGCGCTGGCGCTGCTTTGCGTCGTCTGCGCGGTAACGCGCATCTCCCTCGCAAACAGGCTGGACAATCAGCGGGCGGCGGAGCGCTTCCGAGGCGGGAGCGAGACGCGCTTTGCGCAGATATCCGCCTTCTTCGGGACGGGCAAAACCGAGAGCGACATCTATGCCTTTCGCCGCACCATCGACACCGCCCTGATGACGGCGTCGCTCAAGGAGGAGGAGGGCAAGCGCCTTTGGCAGGACGCCTACAGCGCCGAGTCACAGGTGACGGTCAAGGGCTCCAAGGGCAGCGCCACAGCGCCGACGCTCGGCGTGGGCGGCGACTGGTTCGCTTTCCATAACCTCAAGCTGCGCTCCGGCGGCTACATAAGCGGCAGCGACCTCATGCACGACCGCGTGGTTTTAAACGAGACGCTGGCGTGGAAGCTGTTCGGCGGCTTTGACCTTGAGGGCATGGAGGTCACCATCGGCGGCAAGCCCTATATCATCGCGGGCGTCGTCACAAGCGAGGACGATTTCGCGAGCAAAAAGGCGGATTCCGTCGGTGGGCGGATGTTCATGTCCTATGACGCCATGAACGCCCTCACAAAGGACGGCGTCAAAATAACGAGCTATGAGCTTGTCTGCGCCGACCCCATCACGGGCTTCGCGCACGACCTCGTCAAAAAGGGCTTCGCGGATGCGGAGACTGTCCAAAACAACGGCAGGTTCGGCTTCGGAAACAATCTGAAGCTCCTGAAGGCCTTCGGCTCGCGCTCAATGGTCTCAAAGGCCGTGGCCTATCCCTATTGGGAAAACGCCGCGCGCTTCATGGAGGACTACACGGCGCTGCTGCTGATACTTGCGTTTGTGTTCGGCGCTTTCCCCGTCGTCCTCGTCTCCGCAGTGGTGATAAAAAACCTCCGCAGAGGCTGGGCATGGTTCAAGGATTGGGCATACAACACATGGGAGCGCCTGTCGGATAACCTCCGCGAGCGCCAACGCCTCCGCCTCGAGGCCAAGTCCAAAGCAAGTAAATAATAACTAAAACTCCCCCCGACACCGTCGGGGGGAGTTTTTTTGTCCGCATTTAAAATTCATGTTGCACACAAACGTACAACTTCGGGGGTGATGCGGGGTGTAATTGAAAGAACAATTATTAGGAGGGCACAAAATGGCATCGAAAAACAAAACGGCAAACTACGGGCTGAACCAATGGG
>JAVVTL010000024.1:8204-22230 GCA_036653715.1 Oscillospiraceae bacterium | reverse complement strand
TGGTTAGCTTCGGTGGGGAGCGCGGGGACTGTGAAGTCATAGGTCTTGTCGAATTCATAGGTCACGCTATACTTAGTGGCTTCGGTAAACTTCCACTCGCCGGTGAATTTGACGTCCTCGCCGGGCATTGTGAATGTGCTGCCGGCTTTGACTTCGCTGCCATTGACTTTCCAGCCGCTAAAGCTCCAAGTACCCTGCATGCCTTCGGGGTTTGTGGTCGGAGCGGTAGAAGCTGCGACGGTGAAGGTATCATCCTCATATTTAGTAACCGCAGCGGGGACAGTCCAGTTGGATTCGACGTTTCCGGTGACAGAATAAGTCACACTGTGCGGCAGCTCCCAAACAAGGTGCAGGCGGGTTTCGAGGCCGGATTTGATTTTGAAACCGTCAATTGCAGCTGTGTTTTCTTCAGTACTGTCGACTATCCCTTTGGTAATTGTTAGGAACTTTTGGCTATCGTAGTTCCAGTCCTTGGTGCCGCCTTCAGGTATGTATTCCTGAATAATATCGGCCGATTCAAGTCTCACGCCGGGATATTCTTTGGCCTTCTCGGTTCTATCGGCGGTTACAATGTCGTTGATTGCGTCAACGGTCAAGTCTGCGATGCCGGTAGAGGCGGTGTATTTGAGTTTCGAGTCGGCGGGCAAGGACGCTTTGTAGGTGTCAATGTACTCGCCATATTTAATGCCTTTAGGAATCACATAGTAGGAATAAACTTGGAATGTGCCGGGGACTTTGGAGTTGGTCACGGTCAGGACGCCGTCGGTGTTGAGGAGGTTTTCTGTGCCTCCGCCGGTTGTGACGTTGACTATCCAGTTCCAAATGGTGTGGATAATGTTGGTGTTGGTATCACTGGGGACGGTAATGGTTGCGGTGCCTTTGGCAACGGTTACTGTCCATTCGGTGTCTACCTTCTGATAGCCATCGGGGGCTGTGGTTTCTTTAAGGGTGTATTCTCCCTCGGGCAGGTTGGAGAAGGTGAACGTGTTTTCACTTACGGTGGCAGCAAAGCTGTCTTTGCCTTTTGTCAGCGAGAATTCGGCTCCTTTGAGGGCGTTGCCGTTCTCGTCAACCTTTTTGACGGTGAAGGACGCGGTGCTGGGGTCAACTACTTCCCCTGCGGGGGTAAACGTCCAAGTGCCGGTGAAGGCGACGTTGGTGTCGGTCAGCGCGGCAGTCCAGCCGGAGAATATCCACATGCCGGTTGCGGTGTATTCGACGCTGGCGCTTGTAAAGGTTTTGTCCACGCTGTTACGAGCGGCGGCTTCGGTATCGTAAGTACTGTTATCCGTGGGAGCGGTGGGGAAGTCAGCCGGCATAGCGTTGCCGTCAGCATCTGTCCACGAATAAGAGGTGGTGAACTTGGGAGTCTCGACCTTTGTCCACTGGGCGTAGAGGTTCATGGAAGTTTGCGGGATGATGCTGTCGCCTGCGGCATAGGGGGTTCCGGTTCCGTCGGCTTTGGTGTTCCAGCCGTTGAAAGTGTAACCAGTGCGGTCAAAGGTGTTCGCAACCACAGTGTGGGGTTCGCCGGTTTTCCCGTTTTCAACTTTTGTATCATCGCAGCCGTTATAGTTTGCGTAATAGGTGATGGTAATGGGTTTGTTTGTCACATAGCCGTCAACGTGGATGGCGTTATCTATAGGAGCGAGCGAGGATTTCTTAATTACATACCAAGTAATATTATCCTCTTTGTTAGAGCCAAGGTCAGCACCTGTGGGTGCCTGCAGGTCGGCGGCAGTAAAGGTTAATGTCCGGTTGGTACGGTCGGCCAGGAACGCCTCGACTTTGTCCCAGCCACTCTGTGTCAGACCGCCCTTATAGCCGGTGTTAACATCGACCTTATAGCTTGTATCACCAGTGCCTATGGTCTGTTCGCCATACGGCGTATAGTTTTCGGCGCCCATGTTATCGCCGTTTTCCGGGTAGGTCTCCGTTGGGTTAAGCACGAAGTAGCCGACGGGCCAGTTTTCTTTCCACATGGCGTAGAGGGTTATGTCGGCGTCGCCCATTGTGGTGGGGGGAGCAACATCGTCATCAGGGTCGGTGCTCCAGCCCATGAAGTGGTAGCCTTCCCTCGAAAAGTTGGTAGCTTCGAGAGTGGCGAGGGTGATGGCTTCGTCTTCGACATAACGTCTGGCTGGTGCATATGTCGCGGGGTTCTCTCCGTAGTTTGCGTTATATGTCAGAGAGTGTGTCTTTTCGGCGGAAATTCTTCCATCAAGGTGCCAAGCGTTAACAGGCGCATCATAATCCGTAGCGCCATTGGAGCAATGCAGAGTGTAGAATTCTACATTCGCGAGTTTAAGCCACTCGTTTGCCTTGGCGCTGTCGTTGGTGCGATCGATTTTTTTGAGAGCATTATTAACGGCGTCTTTATACTCGTCGTATTGATTGCCGGTGCCTTTAGGGTATAAATCTGTGCTGGCGGGGGGGAGTTGAACCTGAATGGTGCCGAGTGTATAGTAACCGTCGGCGTTGGGCGATGCATCAGGGTCGGCGAGCGAATCATTCCGCTCAGCATAGACGTAGACGGTCTTCTTCTTCGTCCATCTGCTCCCGTTTTCTCCGGGGCCTACCGGGGCGGAGAGGACGTCTGTGTCCGAAGATGCGTCTTCAGCCGGCGCTTCTGCTTCTGCATCGGGCGCTTCTTCAGCCGGTTCTTCAACCTGCGCTTCGACCTGCTCGTCAACAACCGGCGTCTCGGCGTCGCTTGCGAGGACGTTGATGCCGAGGAGGCTGATGCTCATGATGAGGACGAGGACGAGAGCTGTGATTCTTCTGAACTTTGCCATAATTTCATTCTCCTTTTCATTTTGGAACGAAACTTGGCAGCCGGGCAACCTTAGCTCATCGCCTTAGGCCCCTTTGCTTTGCGCCGCCGGATTTCCCCGGTTTTGCCTTTACAAGATTTTTTTGTGGATTTCTTCCTGAGCTTTTGCTCTATGCGGGGGTTGCGCCCTCTCCGGCGCGGAAGGAACTGTCCATGAGCATGATAAGCTCAAGTGCGCTGCGGAATTGTGCTTCTTCTTTTTTGTCCATCCATGTGAGGTTTCCCTGCCAGCTTGCGTTTTGGCGGAAGACGACGTCGATGCGGAAGGTGGCGATGGGCTTTTCCCCGCCGGGGCTATCGCAGGTGTCGCGGTTTTCGGCGTTCTCGCGGACGAAGCCGCGCGGCGTCATGGAGCGCTGGGGGTTGCCGATTTCATCGAACAGGGAGTCCATTGCCAACAGCAGCTGGGTCAGATTCGCGAAGCTTACGTCCTGCTCAAGATGGAGGTTTTGCAGGATGCCGCGAGGGTTTCGGTCGTCATAGGAAAAGATTTTTACTATGCAGACCCTTGAGACATGCTGGGAAAATTTGCTTGTGAGCATTAAAGTTTCTGCCCCCCTTCGGGAAACGGCAAAGCCATTTCTGTCTTTATGTCCATAGAATATTACGCGAAGGTTACATACAAGGTACATTTGGCGGGAAAAAAGAAAATTCTTCCGAATACATGAAATTGTTTATTACTGCAAGATATATCGCTTTTCGACATATTTCGACAAATCGTCGTCCGTCGCGGGGCGAAGCTCGCAGTCCGTCTTCAGCCCGGGCAGCAGTCGGGCGAGGTCTGCGCGGAGCCGTTCCTCCGAGCAGCCGCCGAGCGTGAGGGCGGCGATATACAGCGTTTCCCCGCGCATTGCCGCGCCGTAATCGACGAGGTAGGGCAGGGAAAACAGCAGGCTATCAAGGCGGGAAATGTCGAATTTCGCCGCGCGGGTGACGGTATCGAGCCGCCGCGTTATCCCGCCGCAGGGGCAGGGCTCGGGCAGAATGCGGGTGAAGTCGCCGCTGCGGTAGCGGATTAGCGGCTGCGCCTCCATGCCGATGGTGGTGATGACAAGCTCGCCCCACTCGCCCGCGGGCAGGGGTTCGCCGTTTTCGCCGATAATCTCGGCGATTATGTGGTTTTCGCGCAGGTGCATTCCCTCGTGCGCGGGGCAGGTGACCGCGCCGCCGAGCGCAAGCTCCCGCGAGCCGTAATGCGGAAAGAGGCGCGAGCCGAGCAGGCGTTCGGCTTCCCGCAGCAGTCCCTCCGGGCAGGCGTCGCCGGAGACGAGTGCGCGTCTCAGCGAGCCGCGTCCGCAGAGACGCAGCAGCGACAAAAGCGGCACCGGCATTCCGACGTAGACGCTTGGCGTCTTCCCGCGAAGCAGGGCGGCAAGCTCGCCGAAGGTTTTGCCCGTGCCGGCCTCGAGCGGCTGCGCCCCGAGTCTTCGCACAGCGGCGGCGATGAGGTCGCCAAGGCCGCGCGGACCCGAAAAGGGCATGGCAATCATGACAACATCGCCGGGGAAGACAAGCTCCGCAAGTCCCGCGGCGAAAAAGCCGACGGTGTTCAGGCAATCGCTCTCGGAGTAGAAGACGCGCTTGGCAAAGCCCGTCGTGCCGCTCGTCCTGTCGCTTATGACGCGGCTGACGCAGGCCTGCGAGGTCAGCAGCAGCCCCGGCCCGTGCACGGCAAGGTCCTCCGCCGTCGTAAAGGGCAGGGTGCGCAGCGCGTCAAGGCTCGGCAGTGACAGAGGCAGGTTGGAATAGAAGCCGCCGTGCTCCCGCTCCCGCGTCAGCAGGTAATTGAGGCGCGAGAGCTGCAATTCCTCAAGCCGCCGTCGGGTGAAGGGGCGGAGCCCCTCGCTCTCGATTATCCAATTCTCAAGTTCGCAAAGCTTCATTTTCTGTATAAAGACCTCCCATTAGTATCAGTGAGGTTATAGGCGCAAAAGGGCACCATGCCCCTGTCAAGGTCGGTCTCGCAGATGTAACAGCGGCGCAGGCGGTCGAGGTCGAGCGTCCACGCGTCCTGAAACAGCATGCCGGAGACGGTGAAGGTGTTCTCCCTCGCGCTGTCAAGGAAGGCGTCGAGCGAGGAGGTCTCGGTCATTGCGCCCTCCGCGCCGTGCTCGGGCTTTTCGGCGCTCCACTGTCTTGCGACGAAGTCGCGGGCGTCGGAGCTTTTTGTGCAGCAGCATTCGCTCTGTCGGCGCGGCAGGGCGCGGAGCGCGCCGTTTTTTCCGCGCATATAGCTCGCGTGGAAGGAGCAATAGGGGCTTTCCGCGCCGCCACCGCCAAAATCCGCGGCTTGCAGCAGACCCTGCGACTGCTGTTCAAGCTCCCGCAGGAGGCGGGGGATGGTGAGGCGGGTTTCGGGCGGCTTGAGGGAGCAGCGTCCGAAATAGCTGAGCGGCTGGAAGTGCACGCCGCGCACGGCGGGCGCATGAGCGAGCGCAAAGCGCAGAATGTCGCCCAGCTCCGCGTCGTTCACCCCGGGCGCGACGGTGGGGACGAGCACGACGGGAAGCCCCGCGCGGGCGCAGTTATCCACGGCGCGGAGCTTCAGCTCCCGCAGGGGTCTGCCGCGAAGTATATTATATGTAGCGTCCGAAAGGCCGTCGAACTGCAAAAACGCGCAGGAGACGCCGGCGGCGCGGAGCTTTTCGGCATAGCCCGGCTCGTCGGCAAGGCGCAGGCCGTTGGTGTTGAGCTGGAAGAAGGAGAAGCCGCGCGCCCTGCCAAGGGCGATAATCTCGGGCAGGTCGTCCCTCATCGTCGGCTCCCCGCCGGAGAGCTGGATGTTAAAGGGGCCGCCCCGCGCCATGAGCAGGTCATAGAGCTTGGCAATTTCCTCGAGCGAGAGGTCGTGCGGGGCATTCTCGCCGGCGGAGGCGAAGCAGACGGGACAGCCGAGGTTACAGCGGTTTGTAAGCTCGAGCAGGACACAGCAGCCGGGGCGCTCGTGCGCCGCACAGAGTCCGCAGTCATAGGGGCAGCCCTTTGAAATCGGCGCGGCGGCGGGCGGCGTATCGCGCGAGTCGCCGGAGGTGTCCCACTTGAGGTAATCGACGATGCCGCCCTCCCAAATGAGCGCGGAAAAGTCCCCGTGCTCGGGGCAGGTTTTTTCAAGGTGGATGAAGCCGTCGTCCCCGACGGCCTTTCGCGCCTCGATAACGCGCAGGCAGACGGGACATACGCTTGTTGTTTTGTCGAAAACCTTAGACATTTTGTTCCTCCAACCACGCCTCAAAGGCGAATTTTTCGCTTTCGCGCCGCGAATTCGGGAAGCTCGCACGGACAGTGTGCGCCGCGAGGACGCCCTTGAGGTTCACTCCGTCCCTGTCAGCCACGAAGACGGGGCGGCGCAGGCGGGTGTTCTCGCGCTTTTCCCAGCCCTCGAGCCGCGAGGCAAGCTCGGCGGCGCTTATGGGCAGGGCGTATTCGTAGGTGCACGAATCGGCAAAGCAATCCTCGGTTTTTTTGCAGTCGAATTTCATGACATTATGTCCTCAACCGCGCGGACGGCAGCGTCAAGCTCATCGTTTCCCGTGAAGCGGGAGAGGGAAAAACGGACAGTCTCTCTCTCGCCGAGGCAGGGAAATATTTTGGGGGCGCAGTGCAGACCCGTGCGGCAGGTGATACCGCAGCTCTCCGTGAGGATAAACCCCGCCTCCGCGGCGCTTATACCCGGCAGAGTGAAGCTCACGACGGGCGTGCAGTCACCCTGTGGCACGATGACCCGCGCCCCCGCGCGGGAAAGCCCCTCGCGCAGTCGCTCAAGCCCCGCCTCGCAGAGGGAGAGGTCGCGCGGGTGCTCCCCCGCCCAGCGCAGAGCCGCAAGCAGACCGCAGAAGGACGGCTCGTTGCCGGTTCCCGCCTCAAGATGCAGGGGCAGCTCGTCGGGCATGGAGTCCATGTCGCTTTTTATGCCCGTGCCGCCCACAAGATGCGGCGCGAGGGAAAGCCCCTCCCGCAGCCAAAGCCCGCCCGTCCCCTGAGGGCCGAGCAGGTATTTGTGTCCCGTGAAGCAGAGCATGTCCACGCCCCAGTCCTCGGCGGCGAGCTTTTTCCAGCCGAGGGTCTGCGACGCGTCAAGGAGCACGGCGGCGCCTGCCGACTTTGCGGCGGCGGTCAAAGCCTCCGCGTCGTTCACGGCACCGGTGACGTTGGAGGCGTGGGTGAATACGGCAAGGCGCGGGCGATAGGCCTGCATGGCCTCGCGCCAAACCTCGGTCGGCATCCGCCCCGTCGCATCGGTGTCGAGGTATATTACGCGGATAAGCCCACGCCGCTGCAGCTCGAACAGCGGGCGCAGGACGCTGTTGTGCTCCGCGCGGGTGGTGACGACAGTGTCGCCCCGCTCGAAGGGGAAGCCGAAGATGGCAAGGTTCAGCCCCCAGGTGGCGTTCGCGCCGAGTGCGATGCGGGAGCGGTCCGAGACGCCAAGCAGTGGGCAAAGCGCAAGGCGCACAGCGTCAAACACGTCAAAGTCCTCGATTCCGCCCCGATGCATGGCGCCGGGCGGCGCGGTAACCGCCGCGGCCATTGCCTCCGCGACGCAGGCGGGCTTGGGAAAGCTTGTGGCGGCGTTATTGAGATAGATGCTCATAAAAGCCCACGCCCCTCCAAAAGCTCCATGCATTTTTCAAATGCGGCCTGCACCATGAGCGGACAGCGCTGCAATTTGTTTTTCGGGTCGCCGTTCAGGATTATGCGGCAGTCACAGCCGCCGTACTCGGCGCAGTAATCGTGAAACCACTCGGAAAATTCGGCAATGACGGCGTCGCAATCGGGGCTTTGCAGCTCGTCCGCCTCGCCCTTTCCGGCGAAGTAGGAGATGAGGCAGGCGCCTCCCGTGAGCACGCCGCAGACGGAGCCTGTGTTTCCCAGCCCGCCGTTCAGGCCGCCCATGGCGCGGAGCAGGTCGGGGTTTTCCTTGCCCTCCGCCTCGAGCGCGAGCGCGAGCATTATCTGCGCACAGAAAAAACCCTCCCGCGAAAGCTCGAGCATTCTGTCAAAAGCATCCATGGAATCACTCCTTTTCAAAGACCGTGAGGTAATATTTGCAAGCGCCCTTGGGAATTTCGGCGCAGAGCGCGGGCGCTTCGCCGTTCCAAATACATTCGATGTAGTATTGCCGCCAGGCGTCCGTCGCGTCCTCCGCGGCGATGAGGCGCAGACCGGGCGCGGGCGCGGGGGCTTCGCCGAAGCAGACGTCGGAGAGCAGCAGTCGCCCGCCGCTTTTGAGGAGCCTTGCCGCCTCCGCCATCGCGGCGCGCGCGTCGCCGCAGACAAAGAAGGCGCATTCGGAGAGCAGTGCGTCAAAGGAGGCGTCGGGAAAGGGCGCGGCGAGCAGGTCGCCCGCCAAAACGTCCGCCCCGGGCAGGCGGTCAAGCCCGAGCGCGTCAAAGCCGAGGCCGCGCAGCAGCCGCACCGCGTCCCCATCCCCCGCGCCCAAATCGAGCACGCGGCAGGGCGAAAGCGCGGCCAGCCCGACAAGCCGCATCGTCATGGCTTCGCCCATCGGATGGCGCGTCATTTGTCCTCCAGCGCCTTTTCGACGGAGAGAACCTTGCCGAGCGCCAGCTCCTCGGGGACATAGATGAAGCCGCACTTGGGGCAGACCGGCAGCTCCACGGGAAAGGCGTTGTCAAGGTAGCCGAAGACCGCACTGCCCTTTACGAGCGGCACGGAGCATTTTTTGCAGGTCAGCTTCCCCTCGGGGTCGATGACGTAATAGGTTTTTTTGTTGTCCATAGCGCCCTCACTTTACCGTCATGCGGTGGCTGTATGCCCTGTGGACAATATAGCCGCCGTCAATTTCCTCGAAGCGCACCCAAAAGGTGACGTTCCCGTCCCTCAGCCGAGCGAGCAGCAGACCCGTCTCGTTGTCCAAAACCGCCTCGCCGTTTTTGCGGAAATCCACGAGCACGGCGAGCACGTCGGTGTCGAGTATCATGCGCTCGTCCATCATGGCGCGGGCGCTGTCGGTAAATTCGAGCTTGAAATCAAGGTTTTTTTCCATGGCGTTCTCACCCCAAATATCCCGCAGGAGGCGGTTTTTAAGCTTAAGTCGGTTTGCGCGGCGTCCGCTTATGTCGGCGGGCGCGCCGGCGGGGGAGCCGTAGACAAGCTCCAAAATGTGCGCGGTCTCCCGTCCCTCGCGGGCGAGCCTGTCGCGGCAGGCCATGCAGTAGGTGACGTAAGGCCCCTCGTCCCGCTCCATGCAGGACTGAGCCATCTCCCGCGCGACCTCGCGGTTTGCGTACATGACAAGGCCGCCGTAGCCGCAGCAGGGCGTCTCGTCGCCGGTGAGCGCGGACTCGCGCAGGTCGATGCCGAGCTTCCCTGCGAGGGCGCGGACGGAGTCGCGCGTGGCCTTATCTCCGCGCGCGCCGCAGGAGTCGCGCATGACGGCGCTTTTGAGCGGGGATTTTGCGCCCTCGGGCAGACCGAGGTCGTTAAGGATGTCCCAAATTCCGAGCACCTCGCCGCCGACGCTCTCGCGGAGCGTCTTTTCGCAGGTGGGACAGCCGACGATTACGGTAGGGCTGCCGAGCGCCTCAAGCTCCGCGCGGAGCCGCTGCGCCGTCTCGTCATAAAGCTCGTAGCGGCCCGCCCACTGCGCAATCGCGCCGCAGCAGCCGAGCATCAGCGCCACGCCGCCGTCGAGCCGCCGAGTGAGGTCTTCGTAAGCCCGCGCCACGGTAAGAGGGGCGCTTGCCCCCGCCTGACAGCCGGGGAAGAACACATAGCGGCAGTGCTCAAACCCCGGCTGGGGCCGCGACAAAAACGCCTCGTTATTTGAAAAGAGCATGTCATACAGCGCAAATTCGTGCGGGGCGAGCGGCATTTTGCCGGTGGAGACCATGTTCTCCCGCGCGATGTGGCAGATTTCGCCCATGTCGTAGCCGTTGGGGCAGACGACGGCGCACTGTCCGCAGAGGGCGCAGGAATTTATCGGGCGGTTCATCATGTGGTCGCCCATGATGATGCTGACGTTGTTGTATATCTCGCGCGTCAGGACGCGGGGAAATTTTTTGTAGTGGCGCAGATAGGCGCAGGCCTTGAGGCATTCCTCGCAGCGGCATTGGATGCAGCGCGCGGCCTCGTCCCTCAGCTCCCGCTCCGTATAGCCATCGCCCTCGGGCACGCGTCGGCTTGCGGGGACGCTTTGCATGTTTGTGTAGAGGCGCGAGGGGACAGGCCCCTCCTCGCCCCGCATGAGGGCGGGGTCGGTGCTTTGCGCGAGCCTGTCAACGGAGACGGCGGCGCGGCGCGCGTCAAAAAGCGCCGTCAAAACGCGGCCGTCGCTTGCGGGACGGCAGACGCAGCCGTCGCCCCGGACGAGGGTGACGGGGTCGGGCGCGTCCTCCGAAAGCGCCGAAAGCGGCTCGGAGAGACAGCAGACGTCGAATTCCCCGCGCCGCGCGTCGAGCAGGGCGGGGGAGATTTCGGAGCCGGGGACGAGCGTAATGTCCATGGCGGCGAGCCGCGCGGCCTCGGCCTTGGACTGAGCGTCGGTCAAAAACGGGGCGCAATTGCGCAAAAGCGTCTCCGCATCCGCCTCCGCGAAGAAAAACGAGGCGGGGTAGCTCTTGACCGCAAGCTCCCCCGCGAGCGCGAGGGCAAAGAGCGAGCCGCCAAAAACGGCGACGGTTTTTTTCTTTTTGAATTTGAGCAGACCTCGCCCGGTTTTCGGAACGGAGAGCGCCATGACCGCCCGCTCGATTGCGCCTATGGCTATGCCCTCGCCCTTTTCGCAGAGGCGGCAGGCGCTTTCGCAGGGGGCCTCGCAGCCCTCGGCGAGGATGAGCGGAAAGGGCGCGACGCGCTCGAGCATGGCTCGCGCCTCGGCAAGCTTTCCCTCCGCCACGGCGGCGGTGAGGGCGCGGGCGTCAAGCTTCATGGGGCAGGCGGCGGTGCAGAACGCCGGCTGCTCGTGGACGCAAAGGCTCTCCCGCTCCTCAAGCTCATGCTTGTCGAACATTTGCTTTTGCCTGTATATCCTTGTGGAGCGCTCCTCGAATTTGTCCATGTGCTCACTCCTTGCTTACGCTATGGGGGACGCTTTCTCCCCGGACTGCGGAAAATATATTTTTTGACAGGTGATGAATACAGAGGCGGTTTCCCGCCTCTGTATTTTACCATGCTTGCATGGGTTTATAAAGGGAACCTCTGAATAAATCCCGCCGCACGTCTTGGCGGCATATTTTCCGTCCGGACATCGCCAAAAGCCCTTGAAATACGTCAGTATTCCTGCGTGTTTTTGACTCGCCAATCCACGCGACGGATTTAATCAGAGGTTCCAAAGTTTTATTTGAGTGCTTTCAGCGCTTCGAGGACGACCTCGGGGCGGGCGGGGACGCGGGTGACGCGTGCGCCGGTGGCGTTGAAGATGGCGTTGAGGATGGCGGGGTGCGGGGCGTCGAGAGGGGCCTCGCCGCAGCCGGCGGCGCCGTAGGGGCCGTTCGGGCGCGGGTGGTTCTCCTGATAGATGACCTCGATGTCGTCCGGCACGTCGTTCGGGTAGGGGATGCCGCACTTCATGAGGCTGGTGTGCTTGGAGAGGTCCTCAAAGTCCTCGGACAGCGCAAGGCCGATGCCCTGAACCAGACCGCCATAGAAGTTGCCGTCCACGGCGAGCTTGTTGAGGATGGTGCCGACGTCCGCCACTGCGGTGAATTTCTCGACCTTGACCTTGCCGGTGGCGATTTCCACGCAGACCTCGGGCAGGAAGATGGTGTACATGTAGACGGAGAACGGCTCGCCCTGTGCTGTGGCCTGGTCCACGAGGTTCGTGGAGCAGAAGGAGGCGACCCAGTTGCCGACATAGTGGGTTTCAAGACCCTCTGCCTTCATCTCGGCGTAGGTGCGATAGCTGCCGTCGGGCTTCTTCATGGCGGCGAGCAGATTCTCGGCGGCGAGGCGGGTGGCGTTGCCGGTCATGACCGTGGAGCGGCTGCCGCCGGCGGGGCCGGAGTTCGGGGTGAGCTTGGTGTCGTTCATTTCGAGCTTAATCATTTCGGGGGTGAAGCCGGCGGCGCGCAGGGTCTCGTGGGCGGCGGTGAGGGTGGCGATATCTGCGCCCTGACCGTGGTCCTCCCAAGCGTTGCGCATGGTGACGGTGCCGTCCGGGTTGAGGTCGGCCCATGCCTCGGAGCCGTCCACGCCGTCAAGGCCGCAGCCGTAGACGCCGAGGGACACGCCCACGCCGTATCTGAATTTGCCGTCGGAGGCGGCGTTCTTTGCGGCGACGCGAGCCTTGGCTTCTTCATACTTCGGGCGGGCGAGCTTAAACAGGTCTTCCTCGCAATAGACCTCGGGTGCGAAGCCGGTGGGGATGGTGGAATGCTCGGATTCCTTGTAGCAGTTTTTCTCGCGGAGGTCGAAGGGGTCAACGCCCATCTTGGCGGCGAGCACGTCGATGGCTATTTCGCTGCCCATATAGGATTGAGGCGAGCCGTAGGCGCGGAAGGCCGAGCCCCAGGCGTGGTTTGTGAAGACCGTGGTGGATTTGTTGCGGATGGAGGGGATATGGTAGCCCGCGCCGACGAACTGGCTGAGACGATGCGTCAGCAGGTCGCCGAATTCGGAGTAGGGGCCGTGGTCAACGTAGTTGTTGGCCCAAAGTCCGAGGAGCTTGCCGTCCTTGTCGGCGGCGAGCTTGACGTGCATAAAGGCGGGGCTGCGCTTGCCGGTATAGGTGATGGACTGATACATATTGAAGAGCAGGGACACGGGATGCTGAGTGACGAGAGCCGCCACGCCAAGGAGCGCTTCGTTGGTGGGGGAGAATTTGTAGCCGAAGGTGCCGCCGGAGTGGTTTTGGATGATGCGGAGCTTATCCATCGGAACGCCGATGCCGTCCGCTATCATGGGCATATGGAGGTGGATGCCGATGCTCTTGGAGTGGATGGTCAGCATGCCGTCCTCGTCTATGTAGGCGTAGCCGTTATCCGGCTCGAGGAAAAGGTGGGGCTGGCGGGAGCAATAGCTCTCGATTTCGACCACGTTGGGGGCGGCGTCAAGGTCTGTTTCGGGTCCCTTGATGCAGTTTGTCTCGTAGTAGGCGTTGGGGACGCCGGGGTGAATTTCGAGAGCGTCGGGCGCTATGGCCTCGGGCACGCTCATGTAGGCGGGGAGGACCTCGAGGTCAACCTTGACAGCCTTGGCGGCGGCGCGGGCGTGTTCCTCGGTGTCGGCGCAGACGATGGCGATGGCGTCGCCGTATTGGAAAATTTTCTCGTCGCAGAGGATGGGGCGGTCCCAGCCGTCGCACTTGTTGTTGAGCGGGAGCATGACAAGTCCGTTTATGCGGTTTTTGCCGGGGACGTCCTTAGCGGTGATGATTTTGAAGACGCCGGGCATTTTCTCGGCGGCGGAGGTGTCGACGCCCTTGAGGTTGGCGTGGGAGACCTCGGCCTGAACGAGGGCGAGACGCAGGGTGTCCTCGGGCATATGGAGGGCGGCGTCCGCGCCGAAGTCCCAGGTGCCTGTGACCTTTTGGGCGGCGGAGGGACGGATGAAGGAGGTGCCGGTGATGCAGTTGTCCGTGGGCTTGAAGATGAGGTCTTCCTTGGACATCTCGCCGCGCAGAACCTTTGCGGCGGCCATGGTGGCGTCGATAAGGGGCTTGTAGCCGGTGCAGCGGCAGAGGTTGCGGTTTTTGTTGAACCAGTCTCTGACTTCCTCACGGGTGGGGCTGGGATTCTGCTCCAGCAGAACCTTGGCGCTGATGATGAAGCCGGGGCTGCAGAAGCCGCACTGCGCGCAGCCGAAGGCCATCCATGCGACCTGAACGGGATGCAGGTTTTCGATGGTGCCGACGCCCTCGATGGTGGTTATCTCGGAGTAATCCGCGAGCTTGCCGATTTTGGTGATGCAGGAGCGGGTGACCTTGCCGTTTAGGATGACGTTGCAGGCACCGCAATGGCCCTCGCCGCAGCCAATTTTGCAGCCGGTGAGCAGCAGGCGCTCGCGCAGTACGCTCGCAAGAGTCTCGCTGCCATCAACAAGCAGGGTGCGCTCGACCCCGTTGATGATGAGTACTTTTTTAATCATACGATATCCTCCTTGAAAATAAAGAATTTGTGTCCGTATTTAAAGCGCGCAGCGCTCCAAAACAAGGTTGTAAAACGCGACGGCGTCTGTATAATGGAGCTATACATTATAATTAACGGAGGCGCGATATGGAAAACAAAGAAAAAT
>JAVVTL010000024.1:0-8104 GCA_036653715.1 Oscillospiraceae bacterium | reverse complement strand
AATGGAGCTATACATTATAATTAACGGAGGCGCGATATGGAAAACAAAGAAAAATCGGAAGAAAAATTGGAAGAAAAATTATTTGAGGTAACGGCGGATACCGTCACGGTGGAGGTAAAGGACAAAGCAACGGGCAGGCTGCTTCGCAGGGAGCTGCCGATTGACTATACCGAGACGGCAAATTGCCTTCGCCTGCGCGGAGAGGGCATTGACGGCCGCCCCGCCGAGCTTGTCTTTTATTCGGATACGGGGATTGGCAGATTGCGCGACCTGACCGGCGGCGGAGCCGACAGCGACCCCTGCGGCGGTCACGGGGGATAAGAGTTATACAATTGTACCAATTTTACCTTTACTTCTAAATAATAACAGTATATACTGTTAAAAGCAAATGTTAACAGAATAGAAGTCGATGACACAAATCAGCAATATTTTTTGATGAATGCAGGAGGCGTGACATGGAAATCGGAGCCGTTATAGTCGCAGCCGGAATGTCCTCCCGAATGGGGGACTTCAAGCCGATGCTAAATATCGGCTCCATTTCCATAGCCCAGCGCATAATTGCGACGCTGCGTCAGGCGGGGGTTTCGCGCATCGTCGTCGTCACGGGATACAACGCGGACGCGCTGGAGCGGCATCTTGCCAAGAGCGGCGTGGTTTTTCTCCGCAACGAAAGCTACAGCACGACGGAGATGTTCGATTCCGCCCTCATTGGCCTGCGCTACCTCGCCGACAAATGCGCGGGCGTGCTCTTTACGCCGGTGGACATTCCGCTTTTCACAGCCGCCACGGTTGAGGCACTGCTTGCAAGCGGGGCTGCGCTTGCCTGTCCCGTCTGCGGCGGCGAGCGGGGGCATCCCATCCTCATGAGCCGCGCGGTCATCGAGAAAATCCTCCGCGATTCGGGCGAAAACGGCTTGCAGGGCGCACTTTCCCGCTGTGGAGTGAGCGAGACGCCCGTGGAGGTGCGGGACGCCGGCATCCTCCGCGACGCGGACACGCCCGAGGATTATCAGGCGCTTTTGGACTACCACAACAGCCAGCTCATAAGGCCGGAGGTCGCCGTCTCCCTCGTGCGGGAGCGCCCGTTTTTTGACGCCCGCGTCGCGATGCTGCTCTCGCTCGTGGGGGAAACCGCCTCCGTCCGCAAGGCCTGTCAGCGGATGCAGCTCTCCTACAGCTCGGGCTGGAACACCATTAACGCCGTGGAGGAGCAGCTTGGTCACCCCCTCATAACGCGCAGACAGGGCGGCGCGAGGGGCGGGCGAAGCGTCCTCACCCCGGCGGGGCGCGAGCTGCTGCGGCTCTACGAGCTGTTTGAGCGCGACTCGCGCGAGGCCGTCGGAGCGCTGTTCGACAAATATTTTTCGGGCATCCTCTGAGCCGGCGGGGACGGGCTTTCAATTAATAACAACTTGCAACAAAAAATAACTTCAGCGGAGTAGTAATATGCGAACAATTTTCCTTATACGCCACGGCATGCCGGACTTCCCGGGCGGCAGAACCATGTGTCTCGGCCGCAGTGAGCTGCCGCTCTCGGCGCTCGGCAGGCTTCAGGGGGCGCTTCTTGGCGCGGAGCTTGAGGGCAGGGGAATAGAGGCGGTTTTTTCAAGCCCGCTCTCCCGCTGCCGCGAGACGGCGGAGCTTATCGGCGCTCCCGTCACCGTGCAGCCGGGGCTGGAGGAGCTTTTTGCGGGCGACTGGGACGGGCTTTCCTTTGACGAGATTCGCGCGCGCTGGCCGGAGCTTTACGCGAGGCGGGCGCTCGAACCGAGCCTTCAGCCCCCGAATGCGGAGGACCCGGGGATAGGCGGACGCCGCTTTGCCTCGGCGTTTGCGGCACTGCTTGCGCAGTCGCGCGGGAACATCGCCGTCGTCGCCCACCGCACGGTTAACAGGCTCTTTTTGGCGGGACTGCCCTGCCTTGCGGGCGCAAAGGTGCCGGATTTGCCCTACGGCTCCCTCACAAGGCTCGAGCTTGAGGACGGCGTTCTCACGGCGGAGGACATAGGCCTTCTGCCGCGGCCCAAGCTTGACAGAGCCGTCTGTCTGCGTCTGCTTGAAGCCTTGGATACGCCGAGCGACATTCGCGACCACTGCCTTGCCGTCTCGCGGGAGGCTATGCGAATAGTCGCCGCCCTCGCCGCCGCAGGGGTATATCCCGACGAAAACAGCGTCTTTGCCGCCGCCCTGCTCCATGATATCGCAAGGCGGGAGAAAAACCACGCGGAAGCGGGCGCGGCGCTTCTTTTCGGCCTGGGCTACGGGGACGAGGCGCTCATCGTCAAACAGCACCACGATTTGCAAAACCCCGCCGTCATTGACGCCGCCGCCGTGGTCTTCATTGCGGACAAGCTCGTCTCGGGCGCGGAGCGCGTGCCGCTCAGCCGCCGCTTTGAGCAAAGCCGCGAAAAATGCGCCGACGCCGAGGCCCGTGCCGCGCACGACGCGCGGTATGGCACTGCGCGAGCCGTCGCCGCCGACATAAATTCAATATGCGGAAAGGACATACTATTATGAGAAACATGCTCGGAACCGTCAAAAAATATCTCACAGCCGGCGAGCCGCTGGTGCTCGTCACCGTCATCGCCTCCTCGGGCGCGACGCCGCGCGGCGCGGGAGCGCGGATGCTGATTGGCAGGCAGGGGCGCATCTGCGGCACCATCGGCGGCGGAGCCGTCGAATATCGCTCGGAGCAGCTTGCGGCGGAGGTGCTGCGCGAGGGGCGCTCCGGCGAGCACGACTTCTCCCTCACGCGGGACGACGTACAAAATCTCGGCATGATTTGCGGCGGAGCCGTGAACGTCTTTTTCCACTACATCCCCGCCGGCGACCCCGAGACGATTGCCCTTGCGGACGAGGCGGAGCGCCGCTTTGCGGAGGGCTTTGACCTTTGGCTGTTGTCGGACATCTCCGACGGCGGCAGGCTCGGGCTGTACTCCGAAAAAGGCGGCTTCTTCGGCCTTGACGCGCCGGAATGGCTGCACGGGATACTCACGCGGCATCCGCTCCGCCGCATTTGGGAGGGGCGCGACTTCTATGTCGAGCAGATAAATTCCTCCGGGCGGGTCTATGTTTTCGGCTGCGGGCATGTGGCGCAGGAGCTGGTGCCCGTGCTCTCGCATGTGGGCTTTCGCTGTGTGGCGCTGGATGACAGACCCGAATTTGCGAGCCGCGAGCTCTTCCCGACCGCCGAGGAGGTGCTCTTAATCGACCTTGAAAAAATCGCCGACTACATCACCGTCGGGCCGGAGGACTACGTCTGCGTCATGACGCGCGGTCACGCCTTTGACACGACCGTGCAGGCGCAGATGCTCCGCACACCCGCCTGCTACCTCGGCGTCATCGGCAGCGCCTCAAAAAAAGCGGGAGTTTTCCGCAAGCTCGGCGAGCTGGGCTTCACGGAGGCGGACACGGACAGAATAACCTCCCCCATCGGCCTTGAGATAAAAGCCGAGACGCCGGCGGAGATAGCCATAAGCATAGCGGGACAGCTCATCGAGCACCGCGCCCTGCGCACGGAGAGGTGAAGCGCCGCCTGCTGCTCTGCGGCGAAATCGGCTGCGGAAAATCAACGCTCATCAAAAACGCCCTCGGCGCGGAGGCGAAAAACGCGGGCGGCTTCATAACCCAAAGGCGCTTCGACGAAAACGGCGCGCTTGCGGGCTTTGTGCTCCTGCCCGCCGCCGCCCTCGCGGGGGGGAACTTTGAGGAGCGGGAGTTTCTGCGCTTTTCGGCGGGCGGCACCCGCCGCTTTGAGGGCGTGTTTGAGCGGGATGCGGCGCGGCTTTTGCGCGAGGCGCGGGAAAAGCCCTTTGCCCTGCTGGACGAATTGGGCGGCTTTGAGCTGCTTATTCCCGAGTTTTACGCCGCGCTCTCGGCGCTTTTGGAGAGCGGCACGCCCTGTGTCGGCGTTTTGAAGTCGCCCCCTGCGGCGGCGGAGCTGAAAAGGCGCGTCGCCCTGCCGGAGGGCTATCTTGCGGCGGCGGAGGCGCTGCGCGCAAGGCTTGCCTCGGACGGGGACACCCTGCTCCTGCAAACCACGGGCCGCCACGACACGGCGGCGGAGCGGGCGCTCGGCGCATGGGTCTGCGAATACGCGAAAGGACAGAAGCGATATGTGGGAAATATATGACGCGCTGCTCGAGGGGCTGCCCTCGGGAAACGCCATAAACCGCGTCCTGCGCGACGATTGGTGGACGCTCGCGGAGACGGAGTCGGGCGGCCTCGGCCTCGCCATGACGACGGAGGGCGACACGCGCCCGCCGATGTATCCGAACGGCGTGGCGGGACTGCGCCTGCGCGTCGCCGCGGCGGCAATAAAAAGCTGGAATCTCCCCGAGGCGGCCTTTGGCATGGCGGCGATAAACGCCTTCTGCAATACGCCCGAGCGCATGGCGGAGCTGCACTGCGAGGAGCCATACGACAACTATTGCACCGAGGGACTTCAAATCAGCGGCAAAACCGTGGCGCTAATCGGTCACCTCAAGCTGCCGGCGCGGGTGTTGAGGGACGCAAAGCAGGTGTACATATTAGAGCGCCATCCGCAGACGGGGGACTACCCCGATTCCGCCTGCGATTATCTGCTCCCATCCTGCGACGTCGTCCTCATAACGGGCAGCTCGCTCGTGAACAAGACCCTGCCGCATCTCTTGGAGCTGTGCAAAAACGCGTATGTCATCCTCACGGGGCCGACGACGCCGATGTGTCCCGCCCTGCTCGACTGCGGGATTGACAGGCTGGCGGGCCTTGTCGTGACGGATAAGCCCGGCGTCCGCGCGCACATCACCGGAAATATTCCCGGCCCGCCCTTCCGCTATGGGCAGACCTTTCTGTTAAAGAGAGAAAAATAATGGATAAGAGCGAAAAAATCCTCCCGCCGCGGGGCGAAACAAATTTTGACAGGCGCCTCCTGCCCGGCGGCGCGGCGCTCGCGCTTTTGGCGGCGCTGCTCGTCGGCTGTATCGTCGTCTCCTTCAGCCTCGGGCGCTATCCCGTGCCGCCGAAGGAGCTGCTTGCCATCATATTCTCGCGCGTGTTCCCCATAGACCCCTTTTGGACGGACGCCATGGAGACGGCGGTGCTCCAAATAAGACTGCCGCGCATACTGCTTGCCGTGCTGGTCGGCGGCTCGCTCTCCGCCGCGGGCGCGGCGTATCAGGGCGTCTTCCAAAACCCCATGGCGGCACCGGATATACTCGGCGCTTCGGCGGGCGCGGGCTTCGGTGCGGCGCTGGCGATTTTCTTTGGGCTGTCAAGCGTCTTCATAACCGCCTTTGCCTTCGGCGTGAGCCTTCTCACCGTGGCGCTGGTGTTTTTTGTCAGCAAGCGCGCAAAGGGCGACCGCGTGCTCGGCCTGATACTCGCGGGAATCATGATAAGCTCGCTGTTTCAGTCCGGCACCTCCTTCATAAAGCTAATGGCGGACCCGACGAACAAGCTCCCCGCCATAACCTATTGGCTCATGGGCAGTCTCGCAGGGGCGACGAAGCGCGAGGTCGCCTTTGTCTTTTGGCCGATGCTTGCGGGGCTTTTGCCGCTTATCCTCCTGCGCTGGCGGCTGAACGTCATCACCATGGGCGACGACGAGGCGCGTGCCATGGGCGTGGACGCAAACCGCGTGCGGCTCGCCGTCGCGATATGCGCGACCCTCGTCACGGCGGCGTCCGTCTCCGTGAGCGGCATGATAGGCTGGGTCGGCCTCGTCATACCGCATATGATGCGCAGACTTGTCGGCTCCGACTACAGGGTCCTGATGCCCGCCTCCATCCTCGCGGGCGCATCCTTTATGCTGATTGTGGACAACGTCTCCCGCAATCTGCTCAGCTCGGAGATACCCATAGGAATTCTCACCGCCTTTGTCGGCGCGCCGTTTTTCCTGTGGCTCATCACCGGAAGGGGGGACAAAACTTGAGCGTCGAGGTAAAAAATCTCAGCTTCGCGTATGACTCGCGCCCGATTTTGCGGGACGTGAGCTTCACCGCCGCGTCCGGCGAATTTCTCTCCGTGCTGGGGCCGAACGGCGTCGGCAAATCCACGCTTTTCCGCTGTGTGCTCGGGCTTTTGCGCGGCTACTCCGGCGAGGTTCTTATCGAGGGGAAAAGCGCCAAGGCGCTCTCCGTCGCCGAGCTTGCAAAGTGCGTCGCCTATATCCCCCAATCCTCAAATCCCACCTTTAACTACAGCGTCTTCGACATAGTCCTCATGGGCACCACGGCGGGGACGCGCGCCTTCTCCGTGCCGGGGCGGGAGCAAAAGGCGCGGGCGGATTGGGCGCTCGAGAAGGTCGGCATCCACCACCTCGCCGAGCGCTGCTTCCACCGCATCTCCGGCGGCGAGCGCCAGCTTGCGATGATTGCCCGCGCTCTCGCGCAAAAAGCGCCCGTCCTCATGCTCGACGAGCCGACGGCGAGCCTCGACTTCGGCAATCAGGTGCTCGTCCTCACCCGAGCGCGGGAGCTTGCGCGGGAGGGCTACACCGTCATCCAAACCACGCACAATCCCGAGCAGACCTATATGTTCTCCGACCGCGTCCTCGCCCTAAAGGACGGCAGGGTGCTGCGCGAGGGCAAGCCCCAAGAGGTGCTGGACAAGGCGCTCATGGGCGAGCTTTACGGCGTGGATGTCGAAGTCTCAAGCCTTTTCGGCGACCGCGTGCGCGTCTGCACGCCGGGGGTCATACTCAAATAGAAATTGCCCGCAGGTCGGACAGTTTTTAGATACGAAAGCGTTCCCAAGAATAACACCAAGGAGGAAAGCAAATGAAAAAGTCTTATGCAGCGCTGCTGCTTGTGCTCTGTCTCTCCCTCTCCCTTTTGGCGGGCTGCGGGGCAAAGCCGGCGGTGACGCCCACTCCCGCGCCGACAGCGCAGGAGACAGCCCACCCCGAGACGCGCGAGTTCACCGATTCCGCGGGCCGCACCGTCACCATCCCGTGGGAGGTAACGAAAATCGCCGTCTCCGGCCCGCTGACACAGGTGTATGTGTTCCCGCTGGCACCGGAAATGCTCGTGGGCTTCGCGAGCGAGTTTTCGGACGAGGCGGCGCAGTACATCCCCGCAGAATACCTCAGTCTCCCGCAGCTTGGGCAGCTCTACGGCGGCAAGGGCACAATGGACCTTGAGGCGCTGCTCGCCGCCGACCCCGACGTTGTCATAGACGTCGGCGAGGCAAAGGGCAGCATAGTCGAGGACCTTGACGCGCTGACCGAGCAGACCAAGATTCCCTTCGTCCACATCGACGCGACCGTCGCCACGGCGCCCGCCGCCTACCGCCTGCTTGGAGAGCTTACCGGCAAAACCGAAAAGGCCGAGGAGCTGGCAGGCTGGTGCGAGAAGACCTACGCCAAAATGACCGCCGTCATGGAGAAGGTTGACGCCGACGGCAAGAGAAAAACCGTCCTCTATTGCCTCGGCGACAAGGGCATAAACGTCATCGCCGAAGCCTCCTTCCACGGCGAAACCGTGGTCATGATGGCCGATAACCTCGCAAAGCTCTCGGACGTCGTCTCAAACGGCCTCGGCAACGAGGTGGATATGGAGCAGCTGCTGCTCTGGAATCCCGAGTACATAATTTTTGCGCCGGACAGCATCTACGACAGCGTGGGCGCGGACGCAAATTGGCAAAAGCTTGACGCCGTGAGCAACGGCAAATACGTCAGGACCCCCTCCGGCCCCTACGGCTGGCTAAGCTCCCCGCCCTCCGTCCAGCGCTATCTCGGAATGCTTTGGCTGGGCGACCTGCTCTATCCGGAATACATCGACTATGAGCTCCAGGCAGAGGTCACAAACTATTACAAGCTGTTCTACGGCTGCGACCTGACCTCCGAGCAATACGCCGCCCTAATCCAAAACGCCTTCCCCAAATAAGTTCAAAACCCGCCCGCCATTTTGTGATGGCGGGCGGGTTTTGGGGATACATCTGTCAAAAACCATGGTTTTTGACAGATGTATCCGCCGCTGCGGCGGGGATTTTAAATGACAAGGGGGCTGTCGCCCCCATTTTCAAACTTTTCCCCCGTGTTCAATCGGGTGGATGCTGCTTTTTCAGCCCTCCGCCCGCCCGCCATTTTGTGATGGCGGGCGGGTTTTGGGGCTATATATAGCGG
>JAVVTL010000023.1:0-22874 GCA_036653715.1 Oscillospiraceae bacterium | reverse complement strand
ATTTTGTGGTTGCGTCGGTTTATTTTCTTTTGCCTTTGGACTGGCGGCGGTCGGTGTAGTATTTGTTGTCCGCGATTTTGGAGTCCGACTCTTGCATAAAGTGCTTGAGCTTATCCTCGAAGCTGACGTCGCCGGTGGGCGCTCCCGCCTGCTGCGTCGGCTGGCGGTACTGCGTCGGCCTCGGTGCCGGGCGAAACGGGCGTGCTTGCGCGGGCGGAGGTGCAATTGTCTCATCCGCCTTCTTGATGGAGAGATTTATCTTGCCGTCGTCCGCAATGCCGATGACCTTGACCTTGACAGCCTCACCCTCCTTGACGTAGTCGTGTACGTCGTTCACGAAGGTATTTGCGACCTCCGAGATGTGGACGAGTCCGCTTTTGCCCTCAGGCAGGGCCACGAACGCGCCAAATTTTGTGATGCCTGTAATTTTACCCTCGTAAATCTTTCCCACTTCAAGCTGCATAAAAGCTGTTTATCCCCCTGTTTTAACGCTCAGTCGCTTATATCGTAAAATATTTTTTCGCCCGGCATAACCAGCCCAAGCTTATCCCGGGCTATTTCTTCTATCATTTCATCATCCGCGCCATGGTCGAGCTGATATTCGAGCGCGGCGTTTTTTTGCGCCATTTCGGCGACCTGAGTGCTCAGTTCCTGACGCAGCTTTTCCGCCTCGGCGACCTGCGCCCGCACTGTCACAAGACTTATCACCGCGTAGAGAGCAACGGTCAATATGACAAGCTTCGTAAAGATACTTGCCCTTTTCAGTTTCAAAGCCGCCGCCTCCTTCGCTGTCGCCCCCTTTCGGGGACATATGCCTATAGCTATTTGTTATTGTAAACCATGTAATTATTTTTTGGAAGACATTTTTTGCTTTTTGTGCGATTATTTTTGTTTTTGCCGCAATTTTTACCGCCGGACGCAATAAAACCCGAATTGAGCGCATTGTCGCGCCCGCAAAAGCTCCGAAAACCGGAAGTGCCGTTGACGAAATCAGGCCGGCGTAGACAGCGGTGCCGATTCCAATAAAAATCAGCATGAAAATCCGCAGCTGCCCCCCGCCCGGCCCAAGCCCGAAGGCAAACAGTCCGAGCGCGGCGGCAAGGCAGAACAGCACGTCCGCAGACGTCGTAAAAAAAGGCGAGCGCAGCTTTAATCGAAACGCCTTGACGAGGTCATACGCGAGGCCGAGCGCGACGCCCGCTATGAGCGCCAGCGCCGCCTGCGCCGCCTGTTCGCTTATGGGGTTTTCCATATTCAGCCGAACAGCCTGCTCCACAGGCTGCCGGAGGGCGCCGTCTCCTCATAGGATATATCCGTTATCAGCCCCGCGATGCAGACCTCGCCCACGTCAAGACTCAGCCTGTCCATGTGCAGACCGCTGCCGCGAACCACAAGCCCGCCCTTTGAGGTGAGCATTATCATCTCATCCTCGTCGAAACGCTCCACGTCCTCGACCCCCGTCACCGAGAGCTTGCCGCGCTCCTCCATGATAACAGTGTGCGGCTTTTGCCCCTGCTTTAGCTTTTCCTCATATGCCATGCTTCCCGCCTCCTTTTGCGTTTGTACATACTATGCCGCGGCGCGTCACAAAATAGAGGTGTTTATGGCAACCTTTGTCGAAGGTCTTGACTGAGGAAAATAATGTGTTATGTTAACCAAGAAAGGTCGGTGAGCCGATGAATTTTTCAAAGATACTGCTGTCCGTTTTTGCCGTCGCGGCGCTGCTGCTCGCGAATGTTCGGCTTGTATACTCGGTGCGCGCCGAGGGAGAGGCCCTGCCCGGAACCTATACGCGCGCGCAATTATGCCGAGCCGAGAGCTTTGCCATCGCCGCCGCCGAGGAGCTTTCGCTCTCCGACGAAGCGCCCGCAAAGCTCGACACGCGCGCGCGCGTAAGCTTCTCGCCGGCGGACGGAGACACGGAGGCGCTCGCCGCCGCGTATCTTGAGAGCGCACCCGGAATAGGCGTCGCATGGGAGGTTGAGGTGGGCGGCAAAAGCGCGGGAATCGTCTCCGACCCATCCGCGCTCGGCGAGGTATTAGAGGTTATGTTGGCGGACGGCGCGGCGCGGGAGGCTGTCACCGTGGATTTCACGGAGGACATAACCATGCACAGGGTCTTCGTGCCCGAGGGGCGCGGGGACGACATGATGGAGGTCGCGCGGCTCATACGCGGGATGACGGAGGTCATGTCCGTCACGGGCGACGGCACCGTGCGCTACGGCTGAGGCTACAGGGAAAGTCCGTGGCTCTCCATTACCGCCCGCATATCCTCCGGCAGCGGCGCGGAGACGCGCAGCTCATCGCCCGTCAGCGGATGCAGTAAAAACAGGGAGGCGGAATGGAGCGCCGGGCGCGCAAGCTCGTCCGAGGGCCTGCCGTACAGCGCGTCGCCAAGGAGCGGGAAGCCGAGCGCGGCGAGGTGAACTCTTATCTGATGCGTCCTGCCCGTCTCCGGCGCGACACGCAGAAGCGTCAGGCCGCCGGAGGATTTAATAGTCTCATATTTTGTTATCGAGGGCGCGCCGTCAGGGCGCGTCCCGAATTTTTTCTCGCCGATTTTCACTATCGGCAGGGTTATGACGCCCGAGGGCGGTGAGACCTCTCCGACGGCGATGGCGATGTAGTCGCGCACAAAGCTCTCGGAGTGCAGGAGCCTGCGGAGCCTGTCGTGGGCGTAGCCCGTCTTTGCGACGCACATGACGCCTGTGGTGCCCCTGTCCAGCCTGTTCACGGGATGGAAGGGGCTTTCCGTCCCCAAATAGGCGGCGAGCATTCCCGCGACCGTCGTCTCTCCGCGCTCCGAGCGGCCGTGGGTCGCCACGCCTGCGGGCTTATTGAGGATTATAAAGTCCTCGTCCTCGAAAAGCACCTCGGGCAGGTGTGTCGAGGGCGCGAAAAGCCCGCCGGGGCGGACGTCTCCCACCTCGGCGGTGAGAACGTCGCCGGCGCTTAAAACATCGGTTGTGCGCGCGGGCTTGCCGTTTATTTTAACCGCGCCCTCACGCTGCTTGAGGCGCGTCACAAGCCCTGCCGACAGCTTCAGCTCGCGCTGGAGGACACTGCGCGCCCTGCGCCCCGCGTCCTGCGCGGGGACGGTATAGCTGAGCTCTCTGCCGCTCAAAGCTCGCCCAGCGCCTCGGCATAGGCGGCCTCCGTGCGGGAGTCGAAGCAGACCATGCGCACGCGCGCTATTTCCTCATGCGCGTCGAGGTAGTCGCTTATTGTTTTGAGCGCCACCCGCGCCGCCTCGCGGACGGGGTAGCCGTATATCCCCGTGCTGATTGAGGGGAAATCCACCGTCCTGCAAGCGTGCTCGGAGGCAAGCTCAAGGCAGGAGCGGTAGCAGGAGGCGAGCAGCTCGGCCTCGCCCTTTGTTCCGCCGTGCCATATGGGGCCGGGTGTATGCAGGACGTACTTTGCGGGCAGGTTGTAGCCCCCGGTGATTTTCGCCTTGCCCGTCTCGCAGCCGTTTAGGGTGCGGCATTCGTTCAGCAGTCCCGGGCCGGCGGCCATGTGTATTGCGCCGTCCACTCCCCCGCCGCCCAAAAGACTGCGGTTTGCGGCATTTGCTATTGCGTCCACCTGCTGTCTTGTGATGTCGCCTTTGATAATCTCGATGCGGTTTGTCATGATTCTGCCTCCTTGTATAAACAGCATCCCCAAAGCCGACGCGGCCTTGGAGATGCTTTAATCAGCCTTTTTTACAGGGCTTGTATGTCGCTTATGAGCGCGTCAACATCCTGCGGGCGGGTTGCCCAGCTCGTGCAGAAGCGGACGGCGCGGTGAGTCCCGTCAACTCTGCAGCACTCGGAGAAGCTGTATTTTTCGGAGAGCGCGGCGAGCGCGGCGTCCGGAATTATGGGGAACTGCTGGTTTGTGGGCGAGTCGTAGAGCGGGGCCCAGCCTTTTTGCTCGAAGGCACGGCGCAGCTTAAGCGCCAGCTCCACCTCGCGTGAGGCGGTTTTTTCGTAAAGCCCGTCGGTCATGAGGGTCAGAAACTGAATGCCGAGCAGACGGCCCTTGGCAAACATGCCGCCGCGCTGCTTTATGACATAGCGGAAGTCGCGCTTGAGCGCCTCGTTCGTGATGACGACCGCCTCGCCGAAAAGTGCGCCGAGCTTTGTGCCGCCTATGTAGAAGACATCCGAAAGCCTTGCCAGCTCCGGCAGGAACAGGTCGTTGCCGGGGCAGGTGAGCGCCGCGCCGAGACGTGCGCCGTCCACAAAGAGGAGCAGGCCGCGCTCGCGGCAGACGCGGCTTATAGCCTCAAGCTCGGAGAGGGTGTATACCGTGCCGTATTCGGTGGGCTGGGAGATATAGACCATCGCGGGCTGCGCCTGATGCTCGTGGGTGCTGTCCGCCCAATGCGCCGCGACGACGCCGTCCACTTGGGCGGCTGTCAACTTTCCGTCGGCGCTCGGGAGGGTTATGACCTTGTGTCCCGTCGCCTCGATGCTGCCTGTCTCGTGGACGGCGATGTGTCCGCTCTCCGCCGCAATCACGGCCTGATGCGTTCTGAGCGCGGCGGCTATGACGGTGAGGTTTGCCTGCGTGCCGCCCACGAGGAAATGCACGGCGACGTCCTCCCTGCCGCAGAGCGTCCTTATGCGCGCGGCGGCCTCGGCACAATATTTGTCCTCCCCGTAGCCGGGGGTCTGCTCGGTATTGGTTTTTGCAAGCGCCGCCATTATCTCCGGCAGCGCGCCCTCAAGATAGTCGCTCTCAAAACGTATCATGGCTTATTCCGCCTCTATCTGTACTTTCTCCCCGTCGGAGCTGAGGGCAACGCTGCTGACGCCGCCGCGCTTTCTCTCGACTATGACGGAGGCTATTGCATCCTCAATGTCCTTTTGGATGGTGCGGCGCAGATTGCGCGCGCCATAGGTCACGCTGTAGCTCTTTTTGACGAGGTAATCCAACACTGAATCGTCCCATGTGAGGGCCATGCGCTTTTCGGACATAAGCTCCCGCACTTCCTCGAGCATCAGCGCCGCAATCCTGCGGAAATTTGCCTCCGTCAGCTTGTTGAAGCAGACAATCTCGTCCACACGGTTGATGAATTCCGGGCGCAGGAACTCGTTCAGCGCCTTTATCGCCCGCGCCTTGTCGAGGTCGGAGACGGATTCTCCGAAGCCCATGGCGCCCGATTTGGTGTTGCTGCCTGCGTTGGTGGTCATGATGACCACGGTATTTTCAAAGTTTATCGTCCTGCCCTGCGCGTCGGTTATACGACCGTCGTCAAGGATTTGCAGGAGGATATTCATGACGTCGGGATGCGCCTTTTCAATCTCGTCAAACAGCACGACGGAATAGGGCTTGCGGCGGATTTTCTCCGTGAGCTGTCCCGCCTCGTCGTAGCCGACATAGCCCGGAGGCGAGCCTATGAGACGCGAGATAGAAAACTTTTCCATAAATTCGGACATATCAAGCCTTATCAGGCTCTCCGGCGAGTCGAACAGGTCGGCTGCAAGCCGCTTCACAAGCTCTGTCTTGCCGACGCCCGTGCCGCCCACAAAGATGAAGCTGACGGGCTTGCGCTTTGCCTGAAGTCCCACGCGGCTGCGCTTTACCGCGGCGCAGACGGAGGCTATCGCCTCGTCCTGACCGACGATGTGCTCGCGCAGGCGCTCGTCAAGCTTGCCCAAACGCTCAAATTCGTCCTCCGTGATGGAGCTTGCGGGGATTTTCGTCCAAAGCTCGATGACCTTGGCAAGGCTCTCCTCGGTAAGCTCGGGGGGATGCGCCTTCAGCGTGAGAAGCTCGTCATTGAGCTGCATGACGGCGGTGCGGATAACCGCGAGGCGCTCGTAATGCTCGCCGTCCGTATCGGCAAGCAGGAGGTCGCGTTCCTTGTTGAGGTCCGCAATTTCCTTCTCGGCCTGATCCATGCGGATGAGGTCGCTGCTCTTGAGGTTCACGTCCGAGCAGGCCTCGTCGATGAGGTCGATTGCCTTATCGGGCAGGTAGCGGTCGGTGATGTAGCGCTCGGAGAGGTTCACAGAAAGCCTGCACATCTCCTTGGAGATTTTGACCTTGTGGCATTCCTCGTAGTAGTGGGCGATGCCCTCGATAATCTGTACGCTGTCCTCGATGGACGGCTCCGCCACGGTGACGGGCTGGAAACGGCGCTCAAGTGCCGCGTCCTTCTCGATGTGCTTGCGGTATTCGGTGAAGGTGGTCGCGCCGATGACCTGTATCTCGCCCCTTGAGAGGGCGGGCTTGAGGATATTTGCGGCGTTCATGCTGCCCTCTGCGTCGCCCGCGCCGACGATATTGTGCACCTCGTCAATGACGAGGATGATGTTGCCGGTCTTGCGGATTTCCTCGATAAGCCCCTTCATGCGGGACTCAAACTGACCGCGGAACTGGGTGCCCGCGACAAGCGCCGTGAGGTCAAGTAGGTAGACCTCTTTATCCTTCAGCTTATAAGGGACGTTCCCCGTGGCTATGCGCTGGGCAAGCCCCTCGGCGATGGCGGTCTTGCCGACGCCCGGCTCGCCTATGAGACAGGGGTTGTTCTTTTGGCGGCGGTTGAGGATTTGGATGACCCGCGCCAGCTCCTTCTCCCTGCCTATCATGGAGTCGAGCTTGCCCGCGCGCGCGCGCTCCGTGAGGTCGATGCAGTAGCTGTCCAGGAACTTGCGCTTCGGGCGGCCGCCGCCCTTTTCGCTGCGCTCGTCCTTGTCCCCGCCGCTTCTGTCCCGCTCGGGGATGACGGGAGGCTCAAAGCCCTCCTCGCCTCTTGGCGGCTGTCCGCCCGCGCCGAACAGACGGTTCAGGAACGGGAAGGTGGCGGTCTTGCCGTCGTCGTCCGAATCCGAATCGTTGTTTTCGATGTCCATAAGGCCGTCGGCTCCGCCAAGCGCCTCCATCATCTCACTCGAGAGACCCTCGAGCTCGTCGTCGGAGAGGCCGAGCTTGTTTATGACGTCGTCCACGGGCTTTATGTGAAGCTCGCGGGCGCATTTGAGGCACAGACCCTCATTTTTTGATTCGTTGTTTTCCAAGCGTGTAATGAATATTACCGCGACGTTCTTGCCGCAGCGTGAGCAGAGAGTAGGCTGCATAAATATCTCCTAACCCCGGATGACCGGAAAGCAAATTAGCACTCTAAAACTTTGAGTGCTAATTTATCACCAAGCCCGCAGAATGTCAACACCCCTAAAGATGAATTGACAGTTTGTTCATTATTTCGCCGAGTTTTTCAGATGCCGATACCCATGGTAATGAAGTCGATGGCAATGAAGAATCTGGCAAGGAGCGTATGCTCGAGTGTGTCCTTGCCTATAAATATACCCGCAAATCGGAGCGCCCAGCACAGGAGCACGCAGAAGGTTATGCCCTTTATGAGTCCCATGACCGCGCCGCCGGCATCGTTAAGTATGTCCATATTCGGTATTTTGAATGACAGATTCGGAATATTTCCGATAGCTGTTAAAGTAATGAGGATGACGAGGAAGAAAAGCACCACTCCGGCGACATATGTAACCCTTGCGCAGAGCACCTCCACCACCGCCGAGGCGATGTCCGTGCCGTTCTCGTCGGCGTATTTCTCCGCCTCCGTCGCCATTTGTTCGGCGGCGTCCTTGTAGATGCCCATGGCGCGGTAGCAGTAGAAGCAGAATTCATGCTGTTTTTCGGGGTCCTGCGCCAGCACGTCGTCCACGGACAGCTCGGTATCCGCGAGGCCGAGGCTGTCAAGCACGGAATTTTTCATTTGGCGCTCGACATAGCCGCTGGCAAAGGGGCGCGCGACGGGTATCAGCTCATACGAGAAGGCGGTGGAGAGAAGACAGCCCGCATAAAGAGATACTATTATCGCGACCATGCCGCCTATGCCCATTATGAGGCCCTTTTTATAGCCCGCCCATACGGATAAAATTATTATCACAAGCAGGATAAGGTCTATAGCGATTTTCATGTCACATTCCTCTTTTCGGGTTAGAGTGATTTTATGATGGCGGAGGCGGAATAAACAAGTATCGTGTCGCCCTTTTTGCGGAGGAGGGCGCGCTTCACGCCCTGAATGTCCTCGGTCCCGCCCTGCCTTGAGAGGGTTGGCGAATATACGGCGGCACCGTCCGAGCTGAGGATGGCGACGTGCTTGCCGCAGGCGTCTATGGATTTTAGCTCCGATTCCGGCGCAAATGTGCCAAGCGCCTCGCCGCTCTCCCCGACTGTCACGACAAGGCTCGCGCTGCCCGAGAGATATTTTGAGAGGGCGAGCGCTATGAAGCCGTCGCCTTCAAGGGAATAATCGACGATGTAAAGCCCGGCGAAATCATAGGCTCCGTGCAGCTCGCCGTCGCCGTCAAGGAATACGGCGCGGGTCTGCGAGATGGCGCAGAGCATGTCGGAATCCGTCCAGACGAGGTCGATGAGCAGCTCGCCGGGGGCGGAAAATGTGCCCTTTTCCTCCTCCGAGGAGAGCGAAAACACGCGTATGTATCCGCCGTCCTCGGCGGCTGTCAGCACCGCGAGGCTTTTCCCGTCCGGTGAGACGGCGGCGGAGAGCAGATAGCCCGTGCCTGAATACCACTCGTAGAGGGGCGTAAGCTCCGGGTCGTACACCCGCACAAGTCCCTTGCAGCCGGCGGATTCCGTGACGACCGCGGTATAGCCCGCATCGTTCATGGAGACGGAGATGATGTTTCCCTCGGTGTCAAGCTCCGTGACCGTGCCGCCCATGTCCGAAAAGCGCAGGGTTCTGCCGCCTATGTCGTAGACGGCGGCACCTTTGGAGCAGGCGGCGACAGCGGGTTTTTCGAGTGCGCAGACGTGGCGGCAGACGGTATAGCCGTCCGACCCGAGCAGCTGCAGACCGGTGGAGGAGGCGACGGCAAGCCCGTTGCCCGCCCGTGCGAAAACCTGCGAGGAGCCGGTCTCGAAGACCCATGCCTCGCCCTTCTCCGTGCTCTTGCCCGTGCCGAGCGCCGCGCCGATTTTGTCTCTGTTGACAAAAAGCAGCGCCGCCCCCGCGATTATAGCGGCCGCGATTGCAAGCGCAAATATTTTTCGCCCAAGGAGGCTTTTGCTCTTGGCTTTTTTCGCCATAATTTTGTCTCCCGTATCAGCTTGACATCATTTCGCCCACCGCGCCGTCATACCAGACCCGCGCGAGGTACAGCCCCTGCGGCGGCATTGTCGGCCCCGTGAGACGTCTGTCCCCGGCCTCGAGCAGGGCGGGAATGTCGCTCGGGTCTATCTTGCCCTGCGCGGCATAGACCATCGTGCCGACGATTGAGCGCGCCATGTTGTAGAGGAAGCCGTCCGCGCAGACGGCGACGGTTATGAGGTCGCCCTCCCGCTCGGTGCGGCACCAGTGAACGGTGCGGACGGTGGTTTTCGTCTCTGTCCCGACGTTGCGCACGGCTTTAAAGTCGTGCGTGCCCTCAAAGGCGAGGCCGGCGTCCCGCATTCTGTCAAGCTCGAGCTTGGCGGGGCAGAAGCAGGCGCGGCTGCGCATAAAGGGGTCGCGTATGCGCGTATTGATGAGCTTATAGATGTATTCTTTTTTGATGCAGCTTCCGATAGCGTTGAAGTCCTCCTCCGCCTCGCAGGCCGAAAGGACGGTGATGTCGTCCGGCAGGCGGGAGTTTATCGCCAGAGGCAGACGCGAAATGGGTATGGTGCTCTCCGTGCGGAAGTTGGCGCAGTAGGCAAGGGCATGGACGCCCGCGTCCGTCCTGCCGCAGCCTGTTGTTTTTATGGGCTGTCCGCAGACCTTTGAGAGCGCCGTCTCGAGTGTTTCGGCGACGCTCACGGCATTTTTTTGCACCTGCCAGCCGTGATAGGCGGAGCCGTCGTATCTGAGCTTTAAGGCGATGTTTTTCATAATCCGAATTTCTTGAGCGCTATCACTCCGGCAATGATAAGGGTGCCGAGAGCGAGAGCCGACCAGTCGCGGCCTTGCATATGGAGCTGCTTCATGCGGGTGCGTCCCTCGCCGCCGTGGTAGCAGCGGCTCTCCATGGCTATCGCAAGCTCGTCCGCTCTGCGGAAGGCGGAGACGAACAGCGGGACGAGAATCGGCAGCAGGGCGCGCGCCCTGTCCGTGAGCTTGCCTGTCTCGAAGTCTGCGCCGCGGGCCTTTTGCGCGGACATGATTTTGTCCGTCTCCTCAATGAGGGTGGGGATGAAGCGCAGAGCCATGGACATCATCATGCTCATTTCGTGGACGGGGATTTTGATTTTCTTGAGGGGATTCAGCAGGATTTCCAGCCCGTCGGTCAGCGCGATGGGCGAGGTGGTATAGGTGAGCAGGAAGGTGCCGGAGATGAGCATGATGATGCGCAGAGCCATGAATACCGCGCGCTTTATGCCCTCCCAGCTGATTTTGAATATCCAGAATTGGACTATCGGCTCGCCGGAGGTATAGAACAGGTTCAACAGAGCCGTCAGGACTATGATGAAGATAAGCGGCTTGAGTCCCTTGAGGATGACCTTGACTTTTATTTTTGAGAGGGCTATGCACGCGCCCGTCACAATGAACATGAGGCCATAGGAGACATAGTTTGCGGCTGTAAAGAGTGAGGCTATATAGAGGATGACGAGTATGAGCTTTGTGCGCGGGTCAAGCCTGTGGACGACTGTATCGCCCGGGAAATATTGACCGAGGGTGACGTCCTTCAGCATTTCTCAGCGCCCCCTCTCACGGCAAGCACCGCGTTTTTGAGCTGCTCGGTGGTGTAGATGGCGCCGGGCAGGGCGACACCCCGCTCGCGCAGGGCGCGGGCGATGGCGGTAGGCTCCGGCACGTCAAGACCCATTGCCAAAAGCTCGTCCGGGCGGGAGAAGATTTCCTCCGGCGCGCCGTCCATAACCGCGCAGCCCTCGGAAAACACGATAAGCCGCTCGGCTATCCGGGCAGCGTCGTCCATATTGTGGGTGACTAAAATGACTGTCGAGCCTGTCTCCCTGCGGTAGTCGAGGATGTTCTGCAAAATCCCGCCGCAACCGGAGGGGTCAAGTCCCGCCGTAGGCTCGTCAAGGATGAGGACGCCGGGGCGCATGGCTATGACGCCCGCGATGGCGACGCGGCGCTTCTGCCCGCCGGAAAGCTCGAGCGGGGATTTCTCAAAAAGCTCCTCGCCGACGCCGACAAAGCTTGCCGCCTCGCGCACGCGCTCGTCAATCTCCGCCTCCTTGAGCTTCATGTTCTTGGGGCCGAAGGCGATGTCGCGGTAGACGGTTTCCTCAAAGAGCTGGTATTCCGGGTATTGGAAGACAAGCCCGACCTTGAAGCGCACGTCCCTCGTCGTCTCCTTGGCGGCAAAGATATCGGTTCCCTCATAGAGCACCCTGCCGCCCGTGGGCTTCAGCAGTCCGTTGAGGTGCTGGATGAAGGTGGATTTCCCCGAGCCGGTATGGCCGATAAGGCCGATGAGCTGTCCCGCGGGTATATTCAGGCTTATATCGCTTATGGCGATTTTTTCAAACGGCGTACCCTGGCTGTATACATGGCTCAGGGTCTCGGTTTTTATCATAGACTCCAAAATGATTATCCTCTGCTCAACATATTCGCGATTGCGTCCGCGCAGGCTTCGGTGGTAAGAGCATTCAGCGGAAGGTCCGCGCCGCTCTGCCGAAGCTCGTATAGAAGCTCTGTGGTGGCGGGAACGTCAAGTCCCTCCGCGCGCAGCAGCTCGACCTTTGAGAAGACCTCGCCGGGCGCGCCGTCCGCGACGACCTGTCCCTCGGACATGACTATAAGCCTGTCCGCGCCGACGCACTCGGACATGTGGTGGGTTATGAGGAGGACCGTCATGCCGCTCTCGCGGCAGAGCCTCGTCACCGTGGCGATGACCTCTCTGCGGCCGACGGGGTCGAGCATCGCTGTCGGCTCGTCGAGCACGACGCAGCGGGGCTGCATCGCGATGACGCCCGCTATGGCGACGCGCTGCTTCTGCCCGCCGGAGAGGAGATGCGGCGCATGCATGCGGTAGTCGTACATTCCGACGGAGGTGAGCGCGTCGTCCACCCGCTTGCGGATTTCCTCGGGCGGGACGCCAAGATTCTCCGGCGCGAAGGCGACGTCGTCCTCGACAACGTTTGCGACTATTTGGTTATCGGGGTTCTGAAAGACCATGCCGACGGTGCGGCGCACGTCTAAGATGCGCGACTCGTCGGAGGTGTCCGCCCCGTCCACCCAGACCTTGCCCTCGGTGGGCAGAAGTATGGCGTTAAGGAGCTTTGCGAGCGTGGACTTGCCTGAGCCGTTGTGTCCCAGAACTGCCACAAAGCTGCCCTCGCGGATTCCGAGATTGAGGCCGCGAAGCGTCTCGACCTCGTCGCCGGGATAGGTATAGTGGAGATTTTCGATTTTTATTATATCGCTCATTGCGTTACTCTGCCTCGTTATCGTACCCATCTGCATGACGCTCCACAGGGTAAAATCAGCCCGCTGGCCGTGGCGGTAAGACCAAGCTCGGAGCTTTCGGAGCGACCGCCGAATTTTTTGGTGAACACGCTCTCGGAGATGTAGGTGAGCACAGAGGGCGAAAGCCCGGTCGTATAGGAGTTTATGAGGACGAACAGCGGGTCATCCGACAAAACGCCCGCACAGAGGGAGACAAAGCTCCAAAGGCTGTCCTCAAGCTTCCAGATTTCGCCTGCGGGGCCGCGGCCGTAGCTCGGCGGGTCCATGATTATGGCGTCGTAGCGGCGTCCCCTGCGTATCTCGCGCTCGACGAATTTGGCGCAGTCGTCCACTATCCAGCGTATCGGCTTATCCGCGACGCCGGAGGAGGCCGCGTTTTCCTTTGCCCATGCCACCATGCCCTTTGCCGCGTCCACATGGCAGACGGAGGCGCCGGCTCTTGCCGCCGCGACGGTCGCGCCGCCGGTATAGGCAAAGAGGTTAAGGACGCTGACGGGCTGTTCGATTTTGGTGATGCGCTGCTCCGCCTTTTGGATTTTGCTTTCCATCCAGTCCCAGTTCGCGGCCTGCTCGGGAAAAAGGCCGGTGTGCTTGAAGCTCATGGGCTTGACGTTGAAGGTGAGGCCGTTGCGCTCCACCTGCCAGCTTGCGGGCAAATCCCGCTTGTCCCAAAAGCCGCCGCCCGCCTCGCTTCGGGAATATCGCCCGTCTGCGCGCGTCCAGCGGGGGTCGCGGCGGGGCGTATCCCAAATTGCCTGCGGGTCGGGCCGCACAAGGGTATAGTTACCCCAGCGCTCCAGCTTCTCCCCTCGGGAGCAGTCTATAAGCTCATAATCGCGCCAGTTGTCGGCAACCCACATATGCGTACCTCTTTATTTGTATTGAAACATTCATTATAATCAATAAATGTAAACTGCGAGCAATTATTATACCACTCATTATACCCACGGTCAACACAGTGAAAAACGGCGGGGATTTTTCCCCGCCGAAAGTTATTTGCCGTAGTATCGGGCGGCGACGGCATAGACTATTGCGGCGTCCGCCGTGCCGGCGTCAAGCTCGGCGAAGCATTTTTGAGCGCCGCCGGTGAGCCTTTTTATCTTGCCGAGGCTGTCTTTTAGCGCCGGGTCGCTGTCCAGCGCGTCCATGTATTTTTGGTCAACGTCTATGGCGAGGGTCTTGCCCGAAAGCTTTGCCTTGGAGCGTATGCCGGAATCGACACGCGTAAGCAGGACAAGCTCATTGGTCATATAGGGCGGCAAAACGCTGTAGTTTTTTGAGAGTGGGTCGAGAGCAAGGCCGCCCCAAGCCATGTCGATATTGCCGGAGGACAGCTCGACATATGCGTCTGCGGCTTTTATGGGCAGGAACTTGACGCTCCAGCTTAGCTTATCGCACACTGCCTTGACCATGTCCACGTCGAAGCCAAGATATTTTTCCCCCTCGACATAGCTCATGGGGAAGGCGTCCTCGTCCACTCCGACGATGAGGTCGCGGGTGGGGATGTTGCCGATTTTCTCAAGAGCCGCGGCGTCGGAGACAAAGGTCGTCGTATCCTCCGCAAACCAGCGGAGGGCAATCGAATGGAGCGTCCCGTCGGCGGCGAGGGTTTTTATGGCGGCATCGACATAGTAGCGGAGAAAATCGTCCTTGCGAAAGCCTATCGAAAACTGTTCGGTGTCGAATACGGCGAGGGATTTGTACCTGCCGTAGGTGGCGGAATCGGAGCCGCCCCCGCAGGCAGAGAGCGCGAGCAGGCATATACACAGCAGGAGAGCCGCTGCTCTCTTTGTTGTTTTCACGCGGCGTCACCTCACAAACATCATAATGGTACGCGATTAACGCGTACTGTTCATCATAATGTAAACCGAGCGGCGGCGCAAGTGGAAATTTGTAAATTATCGTTTATTGGCGGAATCTGCCGAGAAACAGCTTGGTTCTCTCCTCTGTCGGGGCGGTTATGATTTCCGTGCCGCCCTCCTCGACTATGACGCCGCCGTCCATGAAGATGACGTGATCCGCCACGTCTCTCGCGAAGGCCATCTCGTGCGTCACGATGACCATGGTCATGTTTTCCTCCGCAAGGTCGCGAATGACCTTTAGTATTTCGCCCGTCAGCTCGGGGTCGAGCGCGCTCGTCGGCTCGTCGAAAAAGAGTATGTCGGGCTGCATGGCGAGCGCCCTCGCTATGGCGACGCGCTGCTGCTGTCCGCCGGAGAGCTGGCAGGGATAGGCGTCCGCCTTGTCGGAGAGGCCCATTTTTTCCAAGAGCGCAAGCGCCTCGCGCAGGACCTCGTCCCTCGGGCGCTTGAGCACGCTTATGGGCGCATCAATGACGTTCTTGAGCACGTTGTAGTGCGGAAAGAGATTGAAGTTCTGAAACACCAGCCCAAAACGGCTTTTTATCTCGCGCAGCCTGCCCTTGGACTCATAGACGGATTTACCGTCAAGGTCCCGCGCGGCGAAGTCGCCGAGGTATATGAGGTCGCCGCCGTCCATAGTCTCAAGCAGCGTCGCGCAGCGCAGAAGCGTTGATTTTCCGGAGCCGGACGGCCCGATTATCGCCAGAACCTCGCCCTGCTCCACGGAGAGGGAAATGCCCTGCAAAACCTCGTTGCCGTCAAATTGCTTGCGGCAGTTTTTGATTTCAAGCAGCTTCATGTCCCATTCCCCTTATCTGTAGTAGGCGAGCGAGCGCTCACAGCGCTCCATCGAGAAAGCAACGGCGTAGTTGAAAATGAAGTAGAACACCGCCGCTATGAGGAATGGCAGCATGGTGGACTGCGAGGTGGAAATTTTCTCCGCCCAGGTGAACATCTCCATGAGCGCGATGACGGAGGCGAGGGAGGTGTCCTTTACGAGGGTGATGAATTCGTTTGTCATGGACGGCAGGATGCGCTTGACTACCTGCGGCAGAATTATCTTGAAGAAGGTCTGCGGTTTTGAGTAGCCGAGCACATTTGCCGCCTCATACTGCCCCGAGGGCATGGATTCTATGCCGCCCCTGTATATCTCCGCGAAATACGCGGCGTAGTTGATAACGAACGCCAGTATCGCCGCCGTGAAGCGCCAGCTTGAGCCTATGCTGATATTAAGCAGCAGCGAGGGGCCGTAATAGACCACCATGAGCTGCAGCATCAGCGGAGTGCCGCGCATTACGGATATGTATATTTTGATTATCCAGCGCAGCGGCGCAAAGCGCGACATCCGCCCAAAGGCCACGACAAGTCCCAGCGGGAGCGAGCCGATAAGCGTCAGCCCGAATATGGAGAGCGTCAGGAGAAAGCCCTTTGAGAGCAGGGCAAGCATAGTTTGTATGGTCATTTTATTTGCCGAGGCAGATGCTGTCAAGGACGAGGCCCTTGTCCACGTATTTTTCGGCGATTGTGAGAACGGTGCCGTCCTCCGCCATCTTGAGCAGCTCGGCGTTTACGGTGTCGCGCAGCTCGGTGTTGCCCTTGAGGAAGCCGACGGCGTACTGCTCGCTCGAAATTGCCTCGTCGAGTATTACATAGGCGCCATCGTTTTGGGCGATGTTGTAGGCCGCGACGCCGAGGTCGGCCGCAATTGCGTCCACAGAGCCCTGCTTCAGCTCCATGAAGCCCTGATTGTAGTCGCCAAGCTCAATCACGCTGCCAAGGCTTGCCTTAAATTCCGTGTTTGCCTCGGAATCGAGAGCGTCAAGGCCGGAGGAGGCGGATTGAACCATGAGATTCTTGCCGGCAAGGTCGGCGAGGGTCTTGATGCCGGAGTCGGCCTTCACGACGACGACGATGCTGTTGTCGATGTACGGGTCGGACCAAGTGTATTCTTCCTCGCGTCCGGTGCAGGTGAAGCCGTTCCAGATGCAGTTTATGGTGCCGGCCTTCAGCTCGGCGTCCTTGGAGTTCCAGTCAAGGGCGACTGCTTCGAATTCCCAGCCGAGACGGGTGCAGACTTCCTGAGCAAGGGCGAGGTCGAAGCCGTCATAGCTGCCGTCGTCCGCTATATAGCCGAAGGGGGGGAATTCCGCGTCGAAGCCGACGCTGAGCTTTGTGACGACAGGGGCGGGGGTGGGCGTCGCAGCGGGCTTTGCGCCGCAGGCGCAGAGCGTAAAGACGAGTGTGAGTGCAAGAGCCAAGGTAATAAGTTTTTTCATTTTGTGTCCCTCACTTTTGATTTTGTGTGTTATCATACTACCACATTAGCGTAATAAAGCAAGTGTTTTTTCAAAGCTTTGCTGTGCGTTTTTTGCACAGCTTGTCAAGGCGGCGCAAAGAGTGTATAATTTCTCCGCTATGAAAACTTATGATGCCGGAAAATGTGATATTGCAGTTATAGGCGCGGGCCACGCGGGGATTGAAGCCGCGCTGGCGTCGGCGCGCCTTGGGCTCGACACTGTCTGCTTCACCGTGAACCTTGACAGCGTGGGCAACATGCCCTGCAACCCCGCCATAGGCGGCACGGGCAAGGGCCACCTTGTCCGCGAGCTTGACGCCCTCGGCGGCGAGATGGCAAAGGCCGCGGACGCCGCCTGCATACAATACAGAATGCTGAACCTCGGAAAAGGCCCCGCCGTCCACTCCCTGCGCGCGCAGGCGGACAGGCGCCTCTACCAGCAGGTCATGAAGCACACCCTCGAAATGCAAGAGAACCTGCGCCTCAAGCAGGCAGAGGTCGTCGATATCGGCGTCCTTGACGGGCGCGTCGTCTCCGTCACGACGCACACGGGCGCGGTTTATGCCTGCAGCGCCGTCGTCGTCGCCACCGGCACCTATCTGCGCGGCAGGAGCATCATCGGCGAGGTACTGCGCGACGAGGGGCCGGACGGGCTTCACCCCTCGGGGCCGCTCTCCGCCTCGCTCTCGGCGCTCGGACTCTCGCTGCGCCGCTTCAAGACCGGCACGCCGCCGCGCATAAACGCCCGAACCGTGGATTTCTCCCACATGGAGCCGCAGGCAGGCGACGAAAATCCCGAGCCGTTTTCCTTCTCCACCGAGGCGGTTTCGGAAAATCGCGCCCTCTGCTGGCTCACCTACACCAACGAGGAAACACACAATATAATCCGCGCGAACCTCGACCGCTCTCCGATATATTCCGGCGTAATCGAGGGCGTCGGCCCGCGCTACTGCCCCAGCATCGAGACAAAGGTCATGACCTTCCCGGACAAGACCCGACACCAGCTCTTTGTCGAGCCGATGGGGCTGAACACCGAGGAGCTTTATCTTCAGGGCTTCTCCTCCTCCATGCCGGAGGAAATTCAGGTAAAAATGCTGCACACCGTCAGGGGCCTCGAGCACGCGGAGATGACCCGCCCCGCCTATGCCATCGAATACGACTGCGTGGACCCGCTCGAGCTTTTTCCCACGCTTGAAACCAAGAAAATCTCCGGGCTTTACGGCGCGGGGCAGTTTAACGGCTCCTCGGGCTACGAGGAGGCCGCCGTTCAGGGCTTTGTCGCGGGAGTGAATGCCTCACTCAAAATCAAGGGCGAGGCAGAGCTTATTCTTCGCCGCTCGGACGGCTATATCGGCACGCTCATCGACGACCTTGTCACCAAGGGCACGAACGAGCCCTACCGCATGATGACCTCGCGCTCTGAATACCGTCTCATTCACCGACAGGACAACGCCGATTTGCGCCTTACGCACATAGGCCGCCGCATAGGCCTTGTGGGCGACGCGCGCTGTGCCGCCGTCGCGGAGAAATACGCCGCCGTGGACGCGGAGACGAAACGGCTCGAGCGCGTCCATATCGCCCCCACGGAGGCGCTCTGCGCCATGCTCGAGGGGCTTGGCACCGCAAGACCCATCTCCGGCGTGTCGCTCGCGGAGCTGCTGCGCAGGCCGCAGGTCTCCTATAAAGACCTCGCCCCCTTTGACTCCGCCATGCCCGCCCTGCCCTATTCCGTCACGCGGCAGGTCGAAATAGGCCTCAAATACGAGGGCTACATCAAGCGCCAGCTCAAGCAGATTGAGGAATTTACACGAATGGAAAACCGTCCCCTGCCCGCCGATATCGACTTCAACACCGTGCCCGGCCTGCGAATTGAGGCAAGGCAAAAGCTCAGCCAAATACGCCCGGGGAGCTTCGGGCGCGCGGGGCGCATCTCGGGCGTCTCCCCCGCCGACCTGACCGCGCTCATGATGTGGATGGAGGGGCGGCATGGATAAGCTTGTACTCGGCTTTTCCGGGGGAGTTGATTCCTCCGTCTCCGCCTGCCTGCTCCGTCGGGCGGGCTTTGAGGTCTATTGCCTCTACCTCGACACCTGCGGCTCGACGGAGGTCGCGGAGGTTCGCGCCGCCGCCGAAAGGCTCGGCTTTCCCCTGCGTGTGCTTGACGTCCGTCAAGCCATGGAGCAACACGTCCTGCGCCCCTTTGCCGAGGGCTATCTGCGCGGCGAGACGCCCAATCCCTGCATCCTCTGCAACCCCGCCGTGAAGCTCCGTTCCCTCTGCGACTATGCCGACGGGCTTGGCGCCCGACACATCGCCACGGGACACTACGCAAGGAGCGAAAACGGCGCTCTCTATATGGGCAAGCCCGAAAACGACCAGAGCTACATGCTCTGCCGCATTGAGCGCGAGCAGCTTTCCCGCCTCGTCCTCCCTCTTGGCGGCTACAAAAAAACCGAGGTGCGGGCGCTGGCGGAGCAGCTCTTTGTCCCCTCCGCAAAAAAGCCCGACAGCATGGAAATTTGCTTTATCCCCGACGGCGACCACGCCGCATGGATTTCCGCGCGGGGCGACGCGCCCCAAGCCGGCAACATCATCTATAACGGCGAGATTGTCGGCAGACACGCCGGGATACACGGCTATACGCTCGGTCAGCGGCGGCACCTTGGCTTTGCCGCCGGAAAGAGAGTCTATGTCTCCGAGCTTCGCCCTCTTACAAACGAGATAGTCCTTGCGGACGGCGACGGGCTGTTTGCAGACTCCCTTCAGGCCGCGCAAATGAACTGGCTTGTCGATGCGCCGGAGACGCCCTTTCCCTGCTCCCTGCGCATACGCCACTCCAAGACCGCCTATCCCGCGCTCGTCACGCCCTTGCCCGAGGGCGGCATAAGCGCCGTCCTTGAAGCCCCCGTCCGCGCACCCACGCGCGGCCAGTCCGCCGCCCTCTATGACGGCGAAAAACTCCTTGGTGGGGGATTCATCCTTTAAACCGCAGAAAAATGCCGCCGATTTTCGCGAATCGACGGCATTTACTATTGACAATACCATAAAAGCAGTGTAAATTAACTGTATTAATACTCATGACACAGTATATAGCATTTGGGGTGAGAGGATGATTTCCATCAATTTCAGGGATTCGCGCCCGATTTACGAGCAGGTCAAAAGCTCGCTCCGGCGGCTCATCGTATCCGGCGCTTTGCCGCAGGACGAAAAGCTGCCCTCCGTGCGCGAGCTGGCAACCGAGCTTGCCATCAACCCTAACACCATTCAGCGCGCCTATCGCGAGCTCGAATCGGAGGGCTACATCTGCTCCGTCCCCGGCAAGGGCAGCTTTGCCTGCGCCAGGGCCGAGGTAGATGACGGACGCAAAAAAGAACTGCTGAAAACATTTGACGACGCGGTCACCGAGCTTCTGTATCTCGGCGTGACCGCCGCGCAGCTGCGCAAAAGACTTGAAGCCAAGGGAGGCGAAGTACTATGATCGAGGTAAAAAACGTCGTCAAGAGCTTTGACGGCTTCCACGCGCTCGACGGCCTTTCCATCGAGGTGCCGGACGGAGCCGTCTATGGCCTTGTCGGCCCCAACGGCGCGGGAAAATCCACTATTATCCGCCACATCGCGGGTATCTATCGCCAGGACTCCGGCGAGGTGCTGATAGACGGCGAGCCGGTCTTTGAAAACCCGGAGGCAAAAGCCCGCATCGCCTATATACCCGATGACATTTTCTATTTCACGCAGGCGTCGATACACGACATGATGAAATTCTACAAGGGGCTTTATCCGCGCTTCGACACCGCTCGCTTTGAGAGGCTGCGCGAGGTCTTCCCGCTCGACGTAAAGCAGCCCATCCGCCGTCTCTCCAAGGGAATGCAAAAGCAGGCGGCATTTTGGCTCTGCATCTGCATGTGCCCCGATATTCTCGTCCTTGACGAGCCTGTGGACGGCCTTGACCCCGTCATGCGCCGTCAGGTCTGGAGCATCATCATGCAGGACGTCGCCGAGCACGGCACCACGGTCTTGATTTCCTCCCACAACCTGCGCGAGCTTGAGGACGTCTGCGACCGCGTCGGCATCATGGACAGGGGCAAGCTCCTGCTCGAGCGCAGTCTCACCGAGATGCAGGAAAACATCGCGAAGATTCAGATTGCCCTGCCGGACGGCGCCGCCCTCCCCGCCAATCTTGACATCATTCACGAGAGCGGCGCGGGCAAGCTCAAGACGCTCATCATCCGCGGCAAGACCCACGAGATTGAAAACATTTTAGCCACGTCACAGCCGCTTTTCATGGACATTGTGCCGCTTACGCTTGAGGAAATATTCATTTACGAGTTGGGAGGTGCCGCAGATTATGCAGTCAAGGAAATCATTTTTTAACAGGACCCTGTTCCTGAAAACCCTTACGCGGTTTTGGCCGCTTTGGTTTGGCTATGCGCTCGCTTGGATAATCATGCTGCCTGTTTCAATGGCAAGCGGCCTTGCGCGGAACCTCGCCAAGAACTCCGCCTTCGCGGACTCTCTGCTCAGCATCGCGCAAGCGCAGCCGCTTCGCGAGGGCCTCGGCACCGGCGTCGTCCTCTCTGTGATATTCGGCTGCCTCGCCGCCATGGCGGTATACAGCCACCTCTACTTTACCCGCTCCGCAGGTGCCTATGCCTCGCTCCCGCTGAGGCGCGAAAACGTCTTTACCTCCGTGACGCTCGCGGCGCTTGTGCCCATGCTCGTCATAAACGTCCTCGTGTTCCTCATAACCCTGCTTGTTGAGGCGGCATACGGCGCGGTCTATCTGCCCGCCCTGCTCCAATGGCTTGCGATTGTCTCGATGCTGAACCTGTTTTTCTTCGGCTTTGCCGCGCTCTGCGCCCAGCTCACGGGAAATCTTGTCGTGCTCCCGCTTGTCTACGCGCTGCTGAACTTTGCCGAGTTCATTGTCGAAACAATAGTCTCAAGCATTCTCCACACCTTTGTCTACGGTTTCTCCGGCAGCGGCTATGGTGCGCTCTCATATCTCTCGCCGACCGTTGGCATCCTCGGAAACTGCGGCGTCAGCGACATAACCGAGACGACCCTTGTGGACGGCGTCACCCAATACAACACCATAGGCTACAGCTTCTACGGCTGGACGGCGCTTGCGGTATACGCCGCCGTCGGCGCGCTCTTTCTCGTCGGCGCGCTTCTCCTCTACCGCCGCCGCAGCATGGAATCCGCGGGCGACGTGGTCGCCGTAAATCCCCTGCGCCCCGTGTTCAAATACTGCCTTGCGGCGGGCATGGGCCTCTGCCTCGGCGCCCTGCTGTTTGCCATTACCTATGGCGGCGAGGGCGTCCGCGCGATGCACGTTTGGCTTTTCATCCTTTACATGTCCGTCGGCTGCGTCATCGGCTATTTTGCCGCAGAGATGCTTATCAAAAAGACCTTCGCCGTCTTTCGCGGCGGCAGAGTTTGGATAGGCTGCGCCGCCTCCTGCGCTGTGCTGGCGCTCTTTCTCCTCTCCTTTGAATACGACCTTTGGGGCTATGAAAAGCGCCTGCCGGACATTTCAGCCGTCAAAACCGTCACGCTTAACGGCTTCAGCGGCGGCGCAACCCTGAACGAGCCCGAAAACCTTGAGGCCGCCCGCGCCCTGCACGAACGCGTCATCAAAAACAAGGCGATAAACGAAAAAGCCGAAGGCGATTTCTTCTGTTCCTTCTACCTCACCTATATGTACGAGGACGGCTCCGTCATGCGCCGCAACTATGGCATCTATGACGAGGCGGATATTCGCGCCCTTCAGGAGCTTGCCAACACCGACGAGGCAATCCTTTCCCGCAAGCAGCTCTCCCACCCCGTCACGAGCGAGAACATCACCTACTGCAACGTGAATTACTCCATACCGCTCGGCGGGCCGGAGGAATACTATGAAACCCACGACTCATTTCCTTCACCCGAGGAGATGTATGAGCTGTACACCGAATGTATACTCCCCGACCTCGCCGAGCACACGCTTGGGCGCGTTTGGCTCATAACCGACGACAGCTATTTTGACAACGTCTATGCCGCTAAAATTAACTTTGAGTGCGGCATACGCGACGAGTCCGGCGGTTACGACTACCAGAGCTTCTACACCGTGCCGACCGTCTCCTCCGTCCGCACCAACGAGTGGCTTGCCGCCCACGGCGTCGAGCTGCACCTTGAGGGCGAATTCCCAAGGACGCCCTACGACTACCCCGAAGCCTCCGCCGCGGCGGTGCAGCCGACTGTCGTCATAGACTGACTTAAACCGCATTTCCCTGCGGTATCCACCCGATAAACACGGAAAAACCGTTCGACAACACGCCGCCCATTTGGGCGGCGTGTT
>JAVVTL010000022.1:0-23254 GCA_036653715.1 Oscillospiraceae bacterium | reverse complement strand
ATAAAGATTTTGTTTAATTCGGAGGAGGGGGAAAGGTCAGTAGAGCTGGATGGCGGAGCCGATGTCGAATATGGGGGATTCGGTCAGGAACAGCGGGGTGATGCCGCGGGAGCTTAGGAAGGCGAAAATTCTGTCCTTGTCCGGATGCGCGTTCAGAGTGCCGGTGAACGCCAGCTCGTGCTCGGATATTTTGAAGGCGCAGCCGCCGATAAGGCCGCTGTCAAACCCCGGAAGGCTTATGAAGCCCGCGCTTATCTGCAGCACATCAATTCCCCGTGAGGCCGCCGCTTTCGCTATGCCGGCGTCGCCTGTGATGATTGAGCCGGAGTCCACGACGCAAACCGAGCATTTCGCATAGCCCTGCTTTACGGCAATCAAATTCAGCTCGCTCAAGCCCGCCAAAACCGCCGCATCCGCGCAGGCGGGATTGCAGATAAGCTTATCGCCTACAACACAGACGTTCAATCCGCAATCCCGCGGATATGCGGCTCCGAGCGCCGCGGCGGATTCAATTACCGAGAATCCCCTATTAGTTAAATCATTAACAATCGGGCTTCCCTTCGCGACGACTATTCTCGCGCCGCCAAGATGCACAGCCGAGAGGTCGGCGTGGCCGGCAAGGCTCGGTGAAACCTCGCGATTGTCGGGCAGCGGGAGAATGTTGATATTCAAGGCCGCAAGCGGATTTTTCAGTTGTTCGCCATACCTCTCCCCTATCAAAATCAGCCCCACCCTCTCTTTCGGAAGGTGGGGCGTTTCTATGCAGCGCCGCGCGCTCACTGCAAAACCGCGTCGATGGCGGCGCGGACATTTTTGACGCTTATGACCTGAAGGCCCGCCGGCACATGGACGTCATCCCGAGCATGTGCGGGGATGATGCAGCGCTTAAAGCCGAGTCTCGAAATTTCGGACAGCCTGTGATTCAGCGCGGTCACAGAGCGAACCTCACCCGAAAGCCCGACCTCGCCCACGGCTGCCACGTCGGAGCTTATGGGGACGTCGCGGAAGCTCGAGGCTATCGCGAGTATTGTGGCAAGGTCTGCCGCCGGCTCGTCCAATTGCAGTCCGCCGATGACGTTAATGTATGCGTCGCAGCCCGAAACGCTCATTCCGCCGCGCTTCTCGAGGACTGCGAGGAGCAGCATGGCGCGATTGTAGTCCACGCCGTTTGAGGTGCGTCTCGGGGCGGAAAAGCCGGATTTGGTCACGAGCGCCTGAATCTCCGCCAAAATCGGGCGTGTGCCCTCCATGACGCAGGTGACGCAGGTGCCGGGAGAATTCTCGGGTCTGCCGGATAGGAGCATTTCCGAGGGATTTGGCACCTCGCGGAGGCCGGATTCGACCATCTCAAAGACGCCGATTTCGTTTGTGGAGCCAAAACGGTTTTTGGCGGCGCGGAGTATGCGGTAGCTCATGCTCTGCTCGCCCTCAAAATAGAGGACGCAGTCCACCATATGCTCGAGCACTTTAGGCCCCGCGATGCTGCCCTCTTTGTTGATGTGGCCGACGACAAATGCGGTGAAGCCGTCGGTTTTGGCAAGGCGCATGATTGACATGGTGCACTCGCGCACCTGTGTGACGCTTCCGGGGGCGGCGGAGACCTCGGGGTCAAAAACGGTTTGGATGGAGTCAATAATCACGACCGTCGGTACAAGGCTTGTGATGGCGGCGCTTATATCCGACAAATCCGTCTCCGCGAGGACATATATCTCGCCCGCGTCTATTCCGAGGCGCTGGGCGCGCATTTTGAGCTGACGTCGGCTCTCCTCACCTGTCACATAAAGTATCTTTTCGTTGCTGCCGGCAAGCCCGCAGAGCTGGAGCAGAAGCGTGGATTTTCCGACGCCGGGAGCGCCGCCGACAAGGACTATGGAGCCGCGCACGGCACCGCCGCCGAGGACTCTGTCAAGCTCTCCGATGCCGGTGGGAAAGCGTATTTCCTCGAGCGTGTCCAGCTCCGACAGGAGCTTAGGCGTCGAGCCGCCGCGATTGCCGCGTCCGATGGTCTCGACCTTTGCCTTGCTCACGGCGGGGGCCTCGGTCATCGTGTTCCAAGCGCCGCAGGCCGGGCATTGACCCGACCATTTGCTCGTCTCGTTTCCGCATTCGGAGCAGAAAAAAATTGTTTTTTGCTTCATGTCACCATTCCGTAGGACTGTGCCTCAAATTGCAGGTACGAGGCCAGCAGCACAGCCGATATTTTTGTCTGATAGTTTGGGGTCGCAAGCAGCGCGGCGTCGTTTTTGTTGGACAAAAAACCGCACTCCACGAGTATCCCCGCGCATTTTATAGAGCGCATAAGGAATATTTTTTCCGACACGGGTATAGCGAGCCTGCGGCTATCCGGACAGAGCGCCGCACAGAGATTCCCGTGAGTCAGCGCGCCAAGCTTGGCACTGCCGTCCGTTGCGGCATAGAGAACCTGACAGCCGCTCGGACGCGGGTTCGGAAAGAAGTTTTGATGAATGCTTATCAGGACGGCATTCGGGTAGGAGTTAATCAGCTCCACTCTGGCGTGCTGGTCGGCCTTTTTCCTCTTGGAGATGCTTGTGGCGCTCTCCGGATAGGCAATGTCCTGCGAGACGCGGGTCATGGCCGTGTCAAGCCCGTAAAGCCCCGCTATGGCGTCCGTGCGCAGGGCTATATTGAGATTTATTCCGCTCTCCACAAGCCCGCCGGGAGAGACGGCGCCGCCGTCATCTCCGCCGTGACCTGCGTCTATTATGAGGACGCGCCGCGGTGGATTGGCGGAAATCGTCTCCTCCGCGTCGTCGCTCCAAAACAGGCTGAAAACTATCAGCGGGACGGCAAGCAGTGCCGGCCAAGCTTTTTTAAGGTCAACAGTCAGAAACATGAGAATCACCCCTCCCAAAAGGATATGCGGGAGCGGTGCGCATTTATCTCAGCCGCGCAGGAAGTTTTCCAGCCTGTCCAAGCCCTCTTTTATGTTCTCGATTGAGGTTGCGTAGGTCCAGCGGACGAAGCCCGGCGCTCCGAAGCCGGAGCAGGGCACGACGGCGACCATGGCGTTTTGCAGAAGTGACACGGCAAAATCGTCGTCATTGTTTATGAGTACGCCGCCCAAGGTTCTGCCTATTTGCTTTTCGATGTTCATCATGACATAGAAAGCGCCCTGCGGACGGAGACAGCTCACGCCTTCGATGGAATTCATGCGCTCGACCATGTAGTTTCGGCGCGCCTCAAAGGTCAGGCGCATACTCTCGACCGTGTCCTGAGGTCCGCCAAGCGCCTCGGTTGCCGCCCACTGGCTGATGGTGGAGGGAGCGCCCGTGGAGTGGCTGAGATAGTTCGACATAGCGGTAGCTATCTCCTTGCTCGCGGCGGCATAGCCCACGCGCCAGCCGGTCATGGCGTAGGCCTTGGAGACGCCGTTTATGAGGACTGTGCGGTCTTTTATGTCCTCGCCCAGAGCGGCGAAGCTTGTGAAGGAGAGCGAGTCGTAGAGCAGGTGCTCGTATATTTCGTCCGCAACGACATAGAGGTCGCGGCGGGTGCAGACCTCGGCAATCGCGCGAAGCTCGGACTCGTTATAGAACATTCCGGTGGGATTTGAGGGGTTATTGAGCATCAAAAGCTTGGTTTTCGGAGTCACGGCGGCGTCAAGCTGCGCGGGGGTGATTTTGAAGCCCTGCTGCTCGCTTGCCTCTATGACAACGGGGACCGCGCCGAGCATGCGAACCATCTCGACATAGCTGACCCAATAGGGCGCGGGGACTATGACCTCGTCACCGGGGTCAAGGAGGGTGGCAAGCGCGACAAAAACATTGTGCTTCGCGCCGCTGGCGACGACGATTTGTGTGTAGTCGTATTCAAGACCGCAGTCCGCGCGAAGCCGCTCGGCAATTGCCTTGCGCAGCGGAATTATGCCCGCAGCGGGCGTGTAGCGGGTTTTGCCGTCGCGTATGGCGAGTATTCCGGCGGCTTTTATGCTGTCGGGTGTTTCAAAATCCGGCTCGCCCGCGCCGAATCCCACGACGTCCTTGCCGTCGGCCTTCATCTGCTTGAACACGGCGTCAACGACGAGCGTGGTGGAGGCATGGACATTTTGCGCTGTAAGTGAGATTGGTTTCATCGTATGTACCTCGCGTTTTTTGTTTTCTTCATTATATTACCCCCGCCCAAGCATTGCAACAATAAAAGCGCACCCTCGCTTTCGGCATCCACCCGATAGCGTCGGTTCAGTCTCACAAAAACATGTTTTTGACAGACTGAAGCGGCAATCACAGAGGTGTGATTGCCGCTTTTATGTGCGTGATTACAGTATGATGCAAATCAGCCCGCCGCTGCCGTCGTTGACTATGCGTTGGAGCGTTGTTTGGAGCTTTCCCCGAGCACTTTCGGGCATGTGCTTTATCTTTGTCATCAGACCCTCGTTTGCGATATCGTAGAGAGATTTCCCGAAAATATTGGATTCCCAGATGCGGTTTACATCCCCGTCGAAGCCTTGCAGCAGGAAGTTTATTATCTCCTCGGACGCCTTCTCGCCGCCGAGCGCGGGTGAAACCTCCGTCTCAACGTTCGCCCTTATCATATGTATTGAGGGCGCGCTGGCGCGGAGCTTTACCCTGTAGCTGCCGCCCTGCCGCACTATCTGCGGCTCCTCAAGGCGCAGCTCCTCCGGCGAGGGCATGACAATGCCGTAGCCCTTTTCGCGCACGTCCCGCAGTGCGTCGCTCAAGCGGTCATAGTCCGCCTTGACGCCGCGCATATCCATGAGCAGAGCCATGAGGTCGCCGTCGTCCCTGATCTCAAAGCCGGATTGCTCGCTGATGGTCTTGTAATACAGCGCTCGCGGAAGCTCAAGCCTCGCCGATACGCAGCCCGTGCCCATGTCGAGCTTCTTAACCTCGGAAGCGCTGACGTTCTCGCAGCCGCCAAGAGTTTTGACAATGCCGAAGGCGTCACTCACCCGAGCCATGCCGCCCGAGGCTTCTGCTATTGCGGAGAAAAGCTCCTTTTTCAGCGGATTTTCCATCGAGAGCGCGTCAAGCCACGAGGGCAGGTATATCCCAAGCTCCGCAATCGGGAACTCGTAGAGCGCGCATTTCAAAATGCTTTCGATGTCCTGTGCCGAGAGCTTCAGGCAGTTGACAAGAAGGCATGAGACCGCATACTTCTCCTCAAGCTCCGCGCGGAGAGACTTGGCGCTCTCCCCTTCCGGCTCGGCGCAGTTCAGGACGAGAACAAAGGGCTTCCCTATCGCCTTCAGCTCGGAAATTACACGCTCCTCCGCCTCGACATAGCCCTCGCGCGGGATGTCGCAGACAGAGCCGTCGGTGGTCATGACTATTCCGATGGTGGAATGCTCGGTTATCACCTTGCGCGTGCCCTCCTCCGCCGCCTGCGTCATCGTGACCTCGTGGTCGAACCACGGCGTCGTCACAAGGCGCTCGGCACCGTTCTCAAGCTGCCCCGCCGCGCCGCGCACCATGTAGCCGACGCAGTCGATGAGCCGCACGGAGAAGGCCGTGCCCTCGTCAAGCTCAACCGTGACTGCGTCCTCGGGGACAAACTTCGGCTCCGCCGTCATTATGGTCTTGCCCGAGCCGCTCTGCGGCAGCTCATCCTTTGCACGCTCGCGCATGTAGACGTTCTCGATTTTAGGTATGACGAGCGTCTCCATAAAGCGCTTTATAAAGGTGGATTTGCCGGTGCGGACAGGCCCCACCACGCCGAGATATATGTCGCCGCTCGTGCGCGCGGCGATATCCTGATATATAGAAGTATTTGTCATGCTGCACCCTCTTTTCCCGTGAACTCTTGCTGAAATATATGAGGGCGCGGACAAAATTATGCCCGTCTCACGGACAATGTCCGCAGACGGGCAGTAATTATGCGAGCGGCAGGCGTATCTCCGCCTTAAAGAGGTCGCCGTCCGTCGAGATGGAGAATTTGCCTCTTTGCAGCTCGGTCAGGCTCTTGGCGATGTTGAGGCCGAGGCCGCTGCCCTCGGTGTTGCGGGAGCTGTCTCCCCTCACAAAACGCTCCAACAGCTCCTCCTCGCTGATATTCAGCGGGTCTCGCGAGATGTTTTTGAGGGAGATGAGGGCGTCGCTGCCATCCGAATGCACCTCGGCGTATACGCGCGTTCCGGGCATTCCGTATTTGCACACGTTGCTGAAAAGATTGTCTATCACACGCCAGAGAAGTCTGCCGTCCGCCATGACGGATATAGGCGGCTCGGGTGAATTTACAACCACCTCTATCTTGCCGAGCGTGAGGCGCTCCGCATATTCGGCGATGGACTGATTGATGATTTCGAGGGTATTTACGCGCACGAGCGCCACATTCATGTTGCCTGTGCTCGCCTTTGACGCCTCGACCAAATCCTCGGTGAGCTTTTTTAATCTGTGAGCCTGGCGGTCGAGGACGGTGAGATATTCCGCGCTCTCCTCCGGCGTGTGCGCCTTTTGGAGCAGGTCCACATAGTTGATTATAGAGGTTAGCGGGGTTTTTATGTCGTGGGAGACGTTTGTGATAAGCTCGGTTTTAAGACGCTCGGACTTCATCTTCTGATTCACGGCGATTGCCATGCCGCTTGCGATGCTGTTCAGATTTTCACCGTGGCTTTTGAACTCCCAATACATTTTATCGGTGTCGATTTTGTAGTCGAAGTCGCCTGCGGCGAGGGACTCCCCCGCTTTTTTGAGTGTTTTCATCTGAAGCCCCGCAAAACACATTGCGGCGAAAACAAAGAAGTTAAAGAGAAACCATATGAGCAGTATGAAGAATCCGCCGTGGCTAAGCATCATGGTGATGGCAAAATCCGCCACTAAGAGGCTCGCAGCGACAACTGCCGTGCGCCAGACTATAGGTACACCGTGCGATATCGAGGTCCAGACGCGCTTTATAAGGTCCCGTCCGGCAAGTAGGGTGCGCCAGCAAAAGCGCAGGGAAATGTAGATGAGCGTATTGCGCCACCAGCCTCCCGCCTTTATGCGGGTCACGGAGGTGAGAAATATGGTGAGTGCAAGCAAGGCGCACATCAATAAGACAACAAAAAGAATGAGCGCTTCAAAAATAAAGCTTGCCGGGATATAGTGGTAACAATAATACTCTTGCGTGAGCGAGAGTATGCAAAAAATCAGAATAGCGCAGGCGACAAAATATACGTCAAAGGGCAGCAAATCCATCTTGTTGAGGAAAATCTCGTCAGTGTCACCCCTGTGCCCGACGGCGCAGCAGAGGAAAATCAGGCAGGAGATAAAACCCAAAAGCGAGAGAACTCCGAGGGCTATGGCCCAGTATCTCATGGAGAACGTAAGATTAAAGACCGACTGCGCGAGCGTCGGGGTCATGTCGCCGTAAAGACTGGCGGAATACAGGGGGCTTTGCGTATACACGCGAGTAACGCCGCTGTAATATCCGCAGTACTCGCTGTAACCTATCTCGAACATACAAAAGATCATGAGGATGGCAAAGGCGCAGAGCAAAAATATGGCAATAACCTTTGCCAAAAGACTGTGTGTAAGTTTTTTCCCGTTCATCCCTTGTCCTCCAGCTTATAGCCCTGTCCCCAGACGACCTTGATATAGCGCGGGTCGCCGGGATTTATTTCAATTTTCTCACGCAGATGCCGAATATGGACGGCGACACTGCTCTCGGAGCCTATCGCGGTGTCATTCCAGACGCTCTCGTATATCTGCGCGGAGGAAAAGACCCGATTGGGGTTTCGCAGCAGCAGACGCAGTATTGAAAACTCTATGGGCGTGAGGTTCACGCCCGCGCCGTCCACCTCGACGGTCTTGGCGGCGTCGTCAAGCTCTATCCCGCCGGAGGATAGCGTCTCGCTGTTTGCTTTTTTCTCGCCGCCAAGGCGCGTGTAGCGCCTAAGCTGGCTCTTGACCCTTGCCAAAAGCTCGGCAGGGTCAAAGGGCTTTGTGACGTAGTCATCCGCACCTATGCCGAGGCCGAGGACCTTGTCCGAGCTTTCACTCTTTGCCGTCAGCAATATCACGGGGATGTTATAGTCCTCGCGCAGCTTTGCCGTGGCGGCTATGCCGTCCATCTCCGGCATCATGATGTCCATCAGGACAAGGTCGATGCTGTTATCCCGCAGGCAGTCCAGCGCCTCGCGCCCGGTCTGTGCGGAGAAGACGGTGTGCTCCTCGGAGGACAGATAAATTTTGAGAGCGGCGACAATGTCGTGGTCGTCGTCGCATACAAGTACGTTTGCCATTCCCTCACCTCGTGTATATTCTATCAGATTGGACGATTAAGATAAAAGCCCTTAAATCATTAATATTGTGTTAAGAAGCGCCCGCGCAAAGAATGCGCGGGCGATAAAGCTCAATCGGATGCTCAATCCGGGATATAAAACCTATCCGTTTGGACATGGCGGCGCGAGATTATGACGAGAAGCTCGGGGAATTTCTCCGTCAGCCTGTCATGCAGGACGGGGACGATGACGTTCTCCGTGCAGAAATGGCCGGCGTCGATGAGGTTCAGACCAAGCTCCTTCGCCAACAGGAACTGGTGGTATTTGAGGTCTGCGGTGACGTAGGTGTCACAGCCGCTTTCGGCGGCAAGGGTCAAATCATCCCCGCCCGCGCCGCCGCAGATTCCAACGACGGAGACAGGCCTTCCCGCGTCGTGGTATCTCAGCCCGTTCGCGGAGAGCGCGGCGCAGACGCGGCTAAGGAAGCTTTGGAAGTCCATGGCCTCCGGCAGCGCACAGATACGGCTGATGCCCTCCGCCCTGTTAAGGATTCCCCTGACGGAAAGACCGAGGGCGGCGGCAAGCGCGTCGTTCACTCCGCCGGGAGCGGCGTCAAGATTTGTGTGCATACACACGGCGGATATGCCGCCGGTGAGGAGTCGGACGATTTTTTCGCCCGTGGCGTCTCCGTCCGTGACGGATTTGAGACCTGCAAAAAACAGCGGGTGGTGGGAGACAATAAGCTCCGCGTCCACGTTTTCCGCTTCGTCTATTACATCCTCTGTGATATCCAGCGCGACGAGCACGCGTTCGACGGGTCTGTTTTCCAATCCGACGAGCAGACCCACGTTGTCAAAATCCATCTTTAGCGAGGAGGGTGCAAGCTCCTCAAGAAAATCTGCTATTTCTCTTACTGTGGCCATTTTTCTGTCTCCTCTCGGGCTTGCTCCATGCGCCGCAGCGCGGAACGGACGCCCTCGGTATCGGCGGGGGTCTTTGCGCGCTCCATCCCATCAAGGGCGGAGCGCAGATATCTTGTCTGCCGACTTATCCAGCGCGGAAGCAGCGGGTCGCGCGATTTGAGGAGCAGCTCCTCCGCATATGTCACGCCGGGTGCCCTCTCCCCTTTTGCCGACAGCGCAAGATAGAGACGCCCCGCGTCCTCCGTCAATGCCGCGCCGCAAAGGGCATAGCCGCTTTGTGCAAGCCATAGGCACAGCTCGTCGTGCTTTGTCTGGGGCTGCAGAATAAGTCTGACCCCGTTTTTTGTCCACGGGGCGTTCTCGATTATTGAGATGATGGTCTCTCCGCCCATGCCGGCTATGACGACGGTATCGGCGGCTTCGGCACCGTCAAAAAGAAGGCCGTCCGCGAGGACGAAGCGTATCCGCTCCGAAAGACCGTGCTCAGAAGCTGTGCGTTTTGCGCGCTCAAGCGGCCGCAGGCGCATGTCGGAGGCAGTCACGGCACCCGTTGAGCCGTTTTGCAGGAGCCAAACGGGCAGAAAGCCGTGGTCGGTGCCGACGTCTGTGATGTTTGTGCCGCCAATCGCCAGCCGAGCGACGGCCATAAGCCTCGGCGATAGAATTATCTTATCCATAAATAAAGTAAAAGCCGGCGCTAACCGGCTTTTAGTTCTCCCAAAGGTCAGACGGTCAGGAGGTAGGCCTTAAGCCTTACCAAAAACTCGTCGGGGTCAACCTGATGGGCATAGCAGGCCTGCTCAAGGCTCTCTCCGCTGGAGAGGGCGCAGCCCATGCAGTGCATGCCGATTTCCTGAAAAACAGGCATTGCCTGCGGGGTGTTCTCAAGGATTTCCGAGATGAGAGTGTCTTTTGTAATTTCAAACATATTGGTTACCTCCGCTATATATACATTGTTGGTTGTAAAAGAAAAATTATGCGCGACAAGAAAACGATTGGGGCACCCCGAGGCGTCCCAATCGTTTTACGTTCGACTGCGCCAGTCAGGCGTTCTGCTGCTCGCGCATCTTGGCGAAGCACTCGCTGCAATAGACGGGACGGTCAGACTTAGGCTCGAAAGGAACCTTCGCCTCTCCGCCGCACATCGCGCAGACAGCGGTGAAGTACTCGCGGGGACCGCGGGAAGCGCTCTTGCGGGCGTCACGGCAGGTCTTGCAGCGCTGGGGCTCGTTCTGGAAACCGCGCTCGGCGTAGAACTCCTGCTCACCGGAGGTGAACACGAACTCTTGTCCGCATTCCTTGCATACTAAGGTCTTGTCTTCGTACATGGTGTACCCTCTCTTTTGATAAATCTTGCCTTGCGGCTATTTGCGTTCAGCTTTTGCTGAAATCGCCCAAGTTTGGTTGTCTCGCCAGTTTGCGGCGAATTCGCTGCACGGCATTGTCCACAGATTTTTCAGTCCTGCCGGTTTCACGAGCGATTTCTCTGTAGGAGAGTCCCTCGAGGTAACGGTGCAGGATATTGCACTCAAACTGTGATAAACACCGTGAAAAGGTGGAATAAAACTCTTTTTCGCTCTCTCTGGCAAGAACCTGTTCCTCTGGGTTGCGCGTGAACGCTTGGGGGAAGGCCGCCGAATGGGTCTGGGATTCGTCCGAGAGGATATACTCCAATGACACTCCGTCATTGAGCGGGATATGTTTTTGGCGTGTAGCGGATTTTACCGCGGTAAGTAGCCTGTTTCTGATGCAGTGCTCAGCATAGGTTTTAAAAGTGGCCTCAGAGACCATGTCATACTGGCGAATAGCCGAGAGAAGCCCGAGCATGCCCTCTTGAGTGAGGTCCTCGCTGTCTCCTCCGGCAAGGAAGAACGGACGCGCGCAAATCCGCACAAGCCTGCTGTATCGCTCTGCAAGCTGCTCCTCGGCGGCGTCGTCTCCGGTGACTGCCATTTTTTGCAGTTCGTTATCGGAATATATAGAATAGTCAGACATATGTTGCAAAAACCCACAATCATATATAAAGATTATATAACAAAACATACGAAAGTCAATACCATGAACAGATATTTCATGCAATAATGACGTAAATTCAGGCGTTTTTTACATTGGGCGCTTATCTGCGGGGAGTCTTCAGAGTGTAATTTGCTCCTGACCGAGGAACTCTATACCCAAATGCTCGTAGGCGCGTCTTGTGACACAGCGCCCGCGCGGCGTTCGGGTGAGGTAGCCCTGCTGGAGGAGATACGGCTCGTAGACGTCCTCAAGAGTAACGGATTCTTCGTTTATTGTGGCGGCAAGGGTGTCGAGTCCGACGGGGCCGCCGCCGTAGAATTCGATGATGCTGCGGAGCATCCGCCTGTCCAGTGCGTCCAGCCCCTGCTGGTCGACCTCAAGGCGCAGAAGCGCGTCGTTTGCGACCTGCCTTGTGATGACGCCCTCGGCGCAGACCTGCGCAAAATCGCGCACACGCCTGAGCATTCGGTTGGCTATGCGCGGTGTCCCCCTTGAGCGGGAGGCAAGCTCCCTTGCGCCATCGGCGTCAATGTCGATGCCGAGGATACCGGCGCTGCGCTCGACTATGCGCTGAAGCTCGTCGTCCGTGTAGAGCTCAAGCCTGAGCGTGACGCCGAAGCGGTCGCGCAGCGGTGCCGTCAGCTGACCCGAGCGGGTTGTCGCACCGATGAGGGTGAACTTGGGCAAATCGAGGCGGATGGAGTTTGCGGAGGGACCCTTGCCTATGATGATATCGATGGCGTAGTCCTCCATGGCGGGATAGAGAATTTCCTCCACAGACCTGTTCAGCCTGTGTATCTCGTCCACAAAGAGAATGTCGTTTTCCTGAAGGTTTGTGAGCAGCGCCGCGAGGTCGCCGGGTTTTTCGATGGCGGGGCCGGAGGTTATGCGCATATTGACGCCCATCTCGTTCGCGATTACAGCCGCGAGGGTGGTCTTGCCAAGCCCCGGCGGGCCGTGCAGCAGAACATGGTCGAGAGGCTCGTCGCGCATTTTTGCGGCTTGGATATATACCTCGAGGTTGCCTTTGGCTTTTTCCTGACCGACGTATTCGTCAAGGCTGCGCGGGCGGAGAGTGACCTCTCCCGCGTCCTCCGGCAGGATGGTGGAGCTGGTGACTATTTGCTCCTCGCTGTCACCGGAAAAGCTGATGCTCAAATACAGTCACCTCACTTCATCATATTTCTCAGGGCGGTCTTGATAAGCTCCTCTGCCGAGAGAGGCGCTGCGTCCACCCCGCGGAGAGCCGCATTGATTTCCGCCGTGGCATAGCCGAGGACGGAGAGGGCAGCGGCGGCGTCGGAGAGTTTTTTGTCCATGCCGAGGCCCGCGGGCATTGCGGTGTCCGGCAGAACAAAGCCCGCGCTCTCCTTGGAGATTTTGTCCTTCAGCTCCAATATGACGCGCTGGGCAATTTTTTTGCCGATTCCGGGAGCGACCGTCAGGGCCTTCTCGTCGCCGGTCATGATGGCCATTGCGACGGATTCCGGCGTTCCCGCCGAGAGAATGGAGATTGCCGCCTTGGGCCCGACGCCGGAGACGCCGATGAGGAGCTTAAAGGAGCGGCGTTCGCTCTTTGACCAGAAGCCGTAGAGGTCGAAGCAGTCCTCCCTGATGCACTCGGAGACGTAGAGCTTGGATTTTTCGCCGAGCTTGAGGTGCGACAGGGTGTTAAGGGTTGTATTCAGCTCGTAGCCGACTCCGCCGCAGTCTATGACGGCGAGATAGGGTTCGATGTCGGTAAGGGTGCCTTCTATATGGTGGAGCATGTGTTGTTTCCTCCGATTTTACTGATGAGAGAGGTGTTGCTGCGGGCATGACAGAGCGCGATTGCGACGGCGTCCGCCGCGTCGTCCGGCTTTGGCGGCTCGCGCATGTTGAGGATGCGGCGAACCATGTCGATGACCTGCTTCTTCTCTGCCCTGCCGTAGCCGACCACGGCCTGCTTGACCTGAAGCGGGGTGTATTCAAAAATAGGGATACCGGCGCGGCTGCCGCAGAGGAGGATGATTCCCCTGCCGTGGGCGACGGATATGCCCGTGGTGATATTGGTGTTGAAAAAAAGCTCCTCGACCGCCATGGAGTCGGGCTTATAGGTTGCAATAAGCTCGTTTAAATCCTCAAAGATGAGGTTGAGACGGCTGGCGAGGCTTGTCCCCGCCGGGGTGGTGATGACGCCGCAGCGCACAAGGGTCTGCGTGTGTTTTTCGGAATCGACAACGCCGAAGCCAATCGTGGCGATGCCGGGGTCAATGCCCAAAATACGCATATCCGCCCTCGCTTTCACATACTCACAGTTTATCATATCGGTCGGGGTTAAGCAAGCGAAAGCGGAAGTCGTATTGCACGGCTTCCGCTTTCGGGCGTTGCACTCAGGCTCTCGGGTGCGCCTTGTTGTAGACGTCCTTGAGCTGTTTTTTGACGAGCTGGGAATATATCTGAGTGGATGAAATATCGGCATGACCGAGCATCTCCTGAATGGAGTGAAGGTCGGCGCCGTTTTCGAGCAGATGCGCGGCAAAGGAATGGCGAAGCGTGTGCGGGGTGATGGTTTTTTCTATATGTGCCTTGGCCTGATAGGACTTGATGATTTTCCAGAAGCCCTGACGGGACATTCTCTCTCCGCTGACGTTCACAAAGAGGGATTTTTCGTCCGGTGAGGAGATCATCTGAGGCCTGATAAATTCGACGTATTCGGAGATGGCGCGGATTGCGGCGGGATAGAGAGGAATGACGCGTTCCTTATCTTTACTGACGCAGCGGATGACGCCGACGGGCAGGTTAACATCGGTGAGGTCGAGCGAGATAAGCTCGCTCACACGGATGCCCGTGGCATAGAGAAGCTCCAGCATCGCGCGGTCGCGGTAGCCCTTCATATCGGTGCACTCCGGCTGCTCCAAAAGCAGCTCGACTTCTTTGTTGGTGAGAATCTGCGGGAGCTTTTGCGTGGTTTTTTCGGGAACAAGCTTCGCGGCGGGGCTTTCCTTGTAGGCGCCCTGCGTGACAAGATAGGCATAGAAGCATTTCAGAGAGGCTATGCAGCGGGAGACGGTAGCGACGGATTTGCCGTTGCCCTTGAGCCAAGCGACATAGCTGCCAAGCTCATCCTCGTCCGCAGAGTCAAGCTCCGCATCGACATGGGCGGCGAGATAGTCGCTAAGCTGTCTCACGTCGCGCATATAGGAGCTGAGGGTGTTGGCGGAGGACTTTTTGACGTCCTCGAGGTAGGTGCTGAATTGCTTTAGGCATTCGGAATCCTGCATGTTATCTCTCCCCCCTTTCTCTGAAATCATATGAGCATGGAAATTAGCGCCGGCACCGCGAAATATTCGACTGCGGACGCAAGACAAAGCGCGATTGCCGTAACGGAAATATCGGTCACCGCGTCGCCCGGAAGGGGCAGCGGCGGCCGTCTGTCAAAAAGCGCGATAAGCCTTATTGACATACAAAGCCCGTCTCTCCCAAGGAGAAAGAGACAGGGAACGGTGATAAGCGAAGGTATGCCGAGCACGACAAGCGAAATGAGGACGCCTCTGAGTCCGGGATAGGAGGCGGCGAGCGTTACGGCGGTACAGGCGAGGACAAAGCCGCGCACAGCCATGGCGCAGGGAATTAAAAACACTCCCAAAAGGGATGTGGCAAACAGGAGAATTGCAATATGGTATTTTGCGCAGGAGAAAAAAAGCGGCAGATAGCCGACAGCCGCATAGACTCTGCCGTCACTCAAAAGAAGTGCCTCACCGGCAGTCCCCGCAAGCGCCTTCCCTCCAAGGAGCGAGCCGGCGACGGAGCCGCCGACGAAAAAAGCAAACAGAACAATAAGCGGCAGCATGCCCGCATTCCCCGCAGGTCTGCGCGCTCCCACGCCGCGAAAAAGGTAACCGGTAATTTTCACTGTATTACGCTCCCCGCAAGGCACAGGACAGATAGGGGATAATAATACAATTTACATAATCCAAGTAGGCACAATATAATACAAATCCCACAGCTTATCAAGTGCTTTGTCAAAATAAGTGAAATTTTGTGAATTATGTCCATATGTTATGTAAACTATATTATGTAAACCACATATACCATCCCTGCTGATTTTCACATAAAAACGCCTTTGATTTCAATATTTTGTGTGGCGAGATTGCTTTGCTCACAACATCTTGGTAATCATCGTCGTATTATGTCTACCGACAGTAGTGATTACCATTTGTATTATTCCCTTTTTCACGCCTTTCGTTTGTGTGATTTCACTCTTTTTCTGTTCAGGCACAATGCGCCGCCAAAGAGGCCGCCGCCGACGCAGCAGATTGCAAGCTTCAGGCAGGCTTGGCTGAGGACGACGCCCTCGGGGCTGAGCCACGTCGCAAGAACAATCAGCGCAAAGAGCAGCAGTCCCGCCGCAAGTCCGCCGGTGAGCACTCCCCTCCCCCGCCGTCTGCCGACAACGACGCCTGCGGCAGCGGCTCCCAAAAATACCGAGATGAGGACGTACTCCTCCATAAGCGAGGCGGGGACGTAATTGCCATAGAGGAGGTATGCGCAGAGCAAAAGGATAAGCAGCGTCGCGGCGGCACCGACGGCCGGGCCGAGGACAAAGCTCTCAGCCTCCGATTTACCGCGCCTCGGCTTTTCGGCGTTTGTGTTCATAGATAAAAATCCCCCCAACACATCAGATGTTTGTACATCCTATTGCGTCGGGGGAATTTTATTACTCTGTTTTTTTGAGGGGGGCGTCAGTTGCCGCTGTCCACGCCGTTGTCCTCGCCGGAGGTCTTGGCCTTGTTTTTCTTGCCGAACAGGCCGCTGCCGCCGCTCTGCTGCTGTTGCTGCTGAGCCTTGGCCTTCTCCTCGCGGACGTTGGTGGAGATTGCCCACTTGGTGACCTGAATGCGGACGCGATCTTCGCCGGTTTCGAAGGTGATGGTGTCCTCGGTGGCCTGGACGATTTTGCCCATTATGCCGCCGATGGTGACGATTTCATCGCCCACCGAGAGGGAGCTGCGCATTTCGGAGAGTTTCTTTTTTCTCTTGTTTTCGGGACGGATGAGGAAAAAGTAGAAAACCACGAAAATAATTACAAGGAAGAAAATGGACGAAAACCCTCCTGCAGGGCCCGCGGGAGCGGTGAGAATGCTGTTGAACATGTTTTGACCTCCACTATGTTTGTTTTATCGATTATATATTCTTTGAGCGATAATTGCAAGAAAATTAATGCAAACCTTTATATTCTCGAATCGAGCCTGTGCGTGTACTCACGGCGAAAGCGCGAAAACTCCCCCTGCTCCAACGACAGGCGTATGCGCGCCATGAGGTCGTTGTAGAACCAGAGATTGTGCGTGACGGAAAGCCGAAGCGCCAGCATTTCCTCCGCCTTGAACAGATGCCGCAGATAGGACCTTGAATATCTTTGGCAGACGGGACAGCCGCAGTCGCGGGAGATTGGCGAATCGTCCCGCTCGTATTTGGCGTTTTTGATGTTTATGACGCCGTCCCATGTAAAGAGGTGGCCGTGCCTGCCGTTGCGCGCGGGCATGACGCAGTCAAAGAAGTCCACGCCCCTCGCCACGCCCTCGATGATGTTCTCGGGCGTGCCGACGCCCATGAGGTAGCGCGGCCTGTCCTTTGGCATGTATTCCTCGACGGCCTCGATGGTGTCGTACATCTCGGCGTGGGTCTCCCCCACCGCAAGCCCGCCTATGGCGTAGCCGGGCAGGTCAAGCTCCGCGATTTTCTTCATGTGCTCGATGCGCAGGTCGGCGAACACCGTGCCCTGATTTATGCCGAACAGCACCTGACCGGGATTTATTGCGCCCTCCTGCCCGCAGTATTCCGCAAGCGCTGTCTTGCAGCGGGTGAGCCAACGATAGGTGCGGTCGCAGGAATCCCTGACGTATTCGTAGGGCGAGGGAATTTTGATGCACTCGTCAAACGCCATGGCGATGTCGGAGCCGAGGTTCGACTGGATTCTCATGCTCTCCTCCGGCCCCATGAAGATATGCCGCCCGTCAACATGCGAATTGAAGCGGACGCCGTCCTCGCTGATTTTTCTGAGCTTTGCGAGAGAAAATATCTGGAAGCCGCCGCTGTCTGTGAGTATGGGGCCGTCCCAGGTCATGAATTTATGCAGGCCGCCCATGTCGCGTATAAGCGTGTCGCCCGGGCGGACATGGAGATGATAGGTATTTGACAGCTCAATCTGACAGCCGATTTCGCTCAAATCACGAGCAGAAAGAGCGCCTTTAATTGCGCCCTGAGTGCCGACGTTCATGAACACCGGGGTTTGGACTGTGCCGTGCGGGGTTGTGAACTCGCCGCGTCTCGCGGCGCCCTCTCGGGCAATAAGCTTAAACAAATAAATTCTCCTCAGATTATCAACATGGCGTCGCCAAAGGAGAAGAAGCGGTAGCGCTCCTCCACAGCGAGCCTGTATGCGTTCAGAATGTTCTCGCGCCCGGCGAAGGCGGAGACGAGCATGACGAGCGTGCTCTCGGGCAGGTGGAAATTGGTGATAAGCCCGTCCATGCACTTGAAGCGGTAGCCGGGATATATGAAAATATCCGTCCAGCCGGAGCAGGCGTCTATGGTGCCGTCGTCATTCGCGAAGCTCTCGAGCGTGCGGCAGGAGGTGGTGCCGACGCATATGACGCGTCCGCCGTTTTTCTTTGTCTCCGTGATTATCTTAGCGCTGTCCTCCGGGATTATGCAGAACTCCGAGTGCATCTCGTGGCTCTCGACGTCCTCGGATTTCACGGGGCGGAAGGTGCCGAGGCCGACATGGAGCGTCACAAAGCACTCGCGCACGCCGGCGGCGGCTATTTTATCGAGCAGCTCCCGCGTGAAATGCAGACCCGCCGTCGGCGCGGCGGCACTGCCAAGCTCGCGTGAATAGACGGTTTGGTAGCGCTCGTTGTCGGCAAGCTCGGCCTTTATATACGGCGGCAGGGGCATTTTCCCGAGCCGCTCCAGCACCTCAAGAAAGATGCCCTCGTAGTGAAATTCAACTATCCTGTTGCCGCCCTCGGCGACGGCTGTCACGGTGGCCTCAAGCTCTCCGCCGCCAAAGGACAGCTCGGTGCCCGGCTGTGTTTTGCGCCCCGGGCGGGTGAGGCATTCCCACTTTCCCTCTCCGAGGTCGCGCAGCAGAAGTACCTCGACCGCGCCGCCGGTTTTTCTGCTGCCCATAAGCCTCGCGGGCAGCACGCGCGAATCGTTCATGACAAGGCAGTCGCCCGGGCGGAGAAAATCGGTCAGCTCGTGAAACACGCCGTGTGTGACGGCCCCGGTGGCTCTGTCAAGATGCAAAAGCCGCGAGGAATCGCGCCGCTCAAGCGGGGTCTGAGCTATAAGCTCCTTGGGTAAATCGTAATAAAAATCCGAAGTTTTCATGTTATTTGCGCGTTCAGCCGATATATCCGGCGGAAAGCGACACTCCCGTATAATAAAAATTGATAATCTGGTCGTAGGTATAGCTGTAATACTTCGCCATGGCATAAGCGCCGAACTGGCTCATCCCGACGCTGTGTCCCCAGCCGCCGCCCTTAAATTCGATATATGAGCCTTTGTCTTCAATTGTGTAGTGAATGCTGTAAAGTCCGAGAGCGGAGGTGGAGAAGCTGTAGCAGGCGCTCTTGGAGACCATATGGGTTCTCCCCGCCGTGTCGGTGAATTTCATGCCGACAACGTTGCCGGAGTCCGAATAGGCAAGCTCCAGCGAGGCGACATTGGAGAGCGAGCCGCCGCGTCCGTTGACGATGCCGGCAAGCTCGGATTTGCTGAAGGTAAAGCTCCAGTGGCTCTTGCCGTTTATGCTGTCGGACTTCGCCTCAAAGGGGTCGGTCTTTCCGCGCAGATACGCCACGGTGTTTGAGAAGACATTCTCGCTGTTCTCGCTCCCGCCGCCGTTCGAGGAGTAGTACATGGCGGAGATGGTTCTGCCGTTGTAGGTGATGTACTGCCCCGCCGTGGAGTCAACCGCCGAATCGGAATTGGCGTTTGCGAGGGTCGTGCCCCTGTAGGCCTGACTGTAGGTGTCGTTGGTCACGTCAAAGCCATAGGTGCTGTTGTTGGAGTTAATGCTGTTGACGGCATAGGTTCTGGCGCAGACGGCCTGCGCTTTCAGAGCCTCCGTCGGCCACGAGGCGCTCATCTCATAGGGCAGGATGCCCTTGACATAGTCCTCGATGTCCACGACGTTTATGACGGTGAGCTTCTCGCCCGTGCGGCGGACGTACTCGAAATCGCCGTAGTATTTGTAGCCCTTAAACCATGTGACGGCCTTGCCGTAGTCGGATTTGGGCTTGACGGCGAGCTTTTTTTCGCTGCCGCAGTCGAACTCAAAGAGTATGCGCGCGTCGGAGGTGCGCGCGACCGTCACGCAATATTGGCTGGCGGAATACGCCGTGCCGTCTATTCCGCGGGCGGCGGCGTCACTCTGAGCCTCCGGGGCGGAATCGTAGCTGCCGAGCAGAACGGAGTATACCCCGTTGTAGTAGGCGGGAAACCCGTCCGGGTATTGGGCCGCCGCGGCGCTTGCGGAGGCAAAGTCCGAATATGTTCCGCTCAGAAGAATATGGTAGCAGCCAAGATGCCCGGCGGAGATGTCAAGGTTTTTGTCCATCGCCATTGTGAGCTTCGTCTCGCCCGTGCCGCCGACCTCGTTGAAGTTTCGCGAGGAGTCGTACCAGCCGAAGCTGTAGCCGCTGCCCACGGCGTTTTCAAGGTTGGCGCAGTCGAGGGTGGGATTCCTGATGCTGCTTGAGCCGTCGTAGTAGTAGAGCCCGACGCGCAGGCGGGGATATTTGACGGCGACGCTGCCGGTCACGGAGAGATGGTCGGGTATGACGACAGGCGAATAGCCGACGGTCGCAAGCCCGTCCCCCGTCATTGCATAGGCGTATGTTCCCGGCAGCTTTGAGACTCCCCCGCCGCCGCCGATGGCATAGGCGCCGTTCAGGGAACCCGAGAGGGTGCTCGAGGAGTCGTTTATGTATATCGGCGTTGAGGAGGCCGCCGCCTCCATGGGGAACGCCGCCGACAGCGTGACAGCCGTCAAAATCAGGGACAGGAGAAGCTTATGTAGAATTTTCATCAATTTCCCTTTCCGCGCTTTATTGACCGGGGACGACATGGGTGGTAAAATAGTTATTTAACAGGTCAATGACTCTTGCCTTTTTCGACCTGATATGTCATTATATAAAACAATACACAATTATTCAAGCATTATGTCACCCGGAATTTTTTTACTGTCATACGAATATGCTGAATCGTATGCTGAAAGGGATGTTGCACATGGACAAATTCAAGGTAGGAATAATCGGTGGCACCGGTATGGTCGGACAGCGCTTCGTCACGCTCATAGCCGAGCACCCCTGGTTCGAGATAGCCGTCATCGCCGCAAGCGCCCGCAGCGCCGGCATGACCTATGAGCAGGCTCTCGGCTCCCGTTGGAAGCTCGACACTCCCATGCCGGACTGCGCCAAAAAGCTCGTCATCCGCGACGCCTCCGACGTCGCCTCGGTCGTTAAAGACGTAGATTTCGTCTTTTCCGCCGTGGATATGAATAAGGATGAGATACTCGCGCTTGAGGAGCAATACGCCAAGGCGGAGTGCCCCGTCGTCTCCAACAACAGCGCAAACCGCTGGACGCCTGACGTCCCCATGATAATCCCCGAGATAAACCCCGAGCACCTCGAGGTCATACCCTTCCAGAAAAAACGTCTCGGCAGCACACGCGGCTTCATAGCCGTAAAATCCAACTGCTCCATCCAGAGCTATGTCCCGGCGCTCTCTCCCTTCCGCGCCGATTTCGGACTCTCCAAAATTCTCGCCTGCACCTATCAGGCAATATCCGGCGCGGGAAAGACCTTTGAGAGCTGGCCCGAGATGGTCGATAACGTCATCCCCTATATCGGCGGAGAGGAAGAAAAATCCGAGCAGGAGCCCATGAAAATTTGGGGCAGCATCGAAAACGGCGTCATCAAATCCGCCGAAAAGCCACTCATCACCGCCCAGTGCCTCAGAGTAGCGTCCTCCAACGGCCACATGGCGGCGGTATTCGTGAGCTTCGACAAAAAACCCTCCATGGACGAAATGCTCGCCCGCTGGGCCACCTACAAGGGTCGCGCACAGGAGCTTAACCTCCCCTCCGCGCCCAAGCAGTTCATCAAATACTTCGAGGAGCCGGATCGCCCGCAGACCCGCCTTGACCGCATGAACGAGGGCGGTATGCAAATCTCCGTCGGCCGTCTCCGCCCGGACACACTGTTCGATTACAAATTTGTCTGTCTTTCGCACAACACCCTGCGCGGAGCCGCAGGCGGAGCCGTAGAGCTTGCCGAGCTTCTCTGTGCCGAGGGCTATATCCGTCACGCATAAGCCAACTATCAGACTAAAGGGGGAAAATTCAAATGTCAAAGTCGCCAATCTTTAAAGGCTCCTGCACAGCCATAGTCACACCTTATCTCGAAAACGGCGTGGACTACGAAAAATATGCCGAGCTGATTGATTTCCAGTACGCCGGCGGCACCTCTGCCATCCTCGTCTGCGGCACCACCGGTGAAAATCCCACGCACACCGAGGAGGAACACGACAGGCTTGTCGAGCTGACCGTCAAAAAGTGCGCCGGACGCATGAAGACCATTGTCGGCGTCGGCTCCAACAACACCGAGCATGCACTCGATAGCGCCAAAAAGGCCGAGGCCGCCGGAGCGGACGGCATTCTGATGGTCACCCCATACTACAACAAAACAAGCCAAAGGGGCCTTGTCGAGCACTTCTACTATGTCGCAGACCGCGTGAAATGCCCGATGATAGTCTATAACGTCCCCTCCCGCACAGGCATCGGCGTGAAGCCCGAAACCTATGTCGAGCTTGCCAAGCACCCCAACATCAACGGCGTCAAGGAAGCCTCCGGCAACATTGCCGAGTTTGCGCTGTCCCGCTCCCTCTGCCGCGATGACCTCATTTTCTGGAGCGGCAACGACTCCGACACCCTCCCCATGATGTCCATGGGCGCTCAGGGCGTCATCTCCGTCGCCTCCAACATCATCCCCGCAGACGTCGCAAAGCTCTGTGCGCTTTGCCTCTCCGGCGACTTCAAGGCCGCCACGGAGTTTTACTTTACCCTTGCCGATTTCTTCGACAAGCTCTTTATTGAGACAAACCCCATGCCGGTGAAGACCGCCATGAATCTTGCCGGTATGAACGTCGGCAAGCTGCGTCTGCCTCTCACCTCCATGGCCGCCGGCAACATCGAAAAGCTGAAAAAGTCCATGCAGGGTGTGGGTCTCAGCGTCGTCTGAGCCGATAGAAAGGACAAATCATGCCAAAGATAATAGTGTCCGGCTGCAATGGACATATGGGTCAGGCAGTTGTCAATATCTGCTCCGGCAGGGACGACATGGAGGTCGTTGCGGGCTTCAACCGCACGCCCGTCAAGAAAAACGACTTTCCCGTCTATGCCGACCCCATGGAATACGCAGGCGCGGCGGATGTAATCGTGGACTTCTCAAACCCCGCGAATCTTGACGGTCTGCTCGCCTATGCCGTCAGGCGCAAAATTCCCCTCGTCCTCTGCACCACCGGCTATTCGCCCGAGCAGCTTGAGCAGATTAAAAAGACCTCCGAAAAAGCGCCTGTTTTCCGTTCCGGAAACATGTCGCTCGGCATAAATCTGCTGATGAATCTTGTCCGCCGCGCCTCCGCCGTCCTCGGCGGCAGCTTCGACGTCGAGATTGTCGAGCGCCATCACAACCGCAAGGTGGACGCCCCCAGCGGCACCGCCCTCATGCTGGCGGACGCCGCAGCGGAAGCTCTCCCCTACTCCGCCAATTACGTCTATGACCGCCAGAGCGTGCGGCACAAGCGCGAGAAAAGCGAAATCGGCATCTCCTCCGTCCGCGGCGGCACCATCGTCGGCGAGCACGAGGTCATTTTCGCCGGACAGGACGAGGTCTTGGAGCTGAAGCACACGGCACAGTCCCGCGACGTTTTCGCAAACGGCGCCGTGACCGCCGCCGCCTTCATGGCGCACATCAAAACCCCCGGCTGCTACACCATGGAAGACGTCCTCGCAGAGGTCATGAAATAAGCAAGAGCGCAGGACATACGCGTAAGGCTATGTTGATTTATACCTAAAAACAGCCAC
>JAVVTL010000021.1:21949-23588 GCA_036653715.1 Oscillospiraceae bacterium | reverse complement strand
TGATGCCGATACTACAGAGAAGCGTCCGGGAGGAATCGCGAGTGAAAAAGTGGAAAGAGCTGCTGTTCGGCGGCGCAAAGAAGCCATGGCGCTTTCATATCGGGTTGCGAATGGTGAAAACCGCGCTTGCCGTCTATATCTGCGTGATGATTGGATATTTGCGCGGGCAGCCGACCATATTTTCCGCCATTGCCGCCGTGCTCTGCATGCAGAACACAACCGAAAAGACCCTCATTTCGTCCTTTGACCGCGTGCTGGGCACGCTTATCGGCGGTGTCTTCGGCATTCTCGTGCTCTTTGCCGCGCAGCTGACGGACGCGGCGAGCGTCCTGCCGCTTTACTACCTGCTCGTCGCCGTCATGATACTGCCGGTGATAATCGTGACGCTTGCGCTCGGCAAGCCCTCTATCTCGGGCTTTTCCTGCGTGGTATTTTTGAGCGCCACTATCTACCACATCGGCGACGCAAGCCCGATAACCTATGCGCTGAACCGCATCCTTGACACCGGTGTCGGCATTGCGGTGGCGCTGCTCATAAACCTCACCATCCCCAATGTCCACGCCAAGAAAGCGGCAAAGCAGCCCGAGCCGCCGCCCGAAAATAAATAACAAAACAGCGTCCTCGCGTTTGAATCAACGGTGAGGACGCTGTTTTTATACCTGTGGGCCTTGTTTGGAGAGCAGGGCGGTGAAATAATCGGGGAGGTCGCAGGTGAGGTGAACCTCCTCGCCGCTGCGGGGGTGGCGGAAGCGCAGCTCCTTTGCGTGGAGGCACTGACCGCCGAGCGAGGCCTCGCCTTTCCCGGCGTGACCGTAGACCGGGTCGCCGAGGACGGGGTGGCCGATGGACGCCATGTGGACGCGAATCTGGTGGGTTCTGCCCGTCTCAAGTCGGCAGCGGACGTGGGTGCAGGTCTTATAGCGCGCGATGACCTCCCAATGTGTCACGGCGGGGCGGGACGCTTTTTGCGTGACCGCCATTTTTTTGCGCTCGGTGGGGTGGCGGCCGATGGGCGCGTCCACTGTGCCGGAATCCTCGCGCAGTCGGCCGACGACAAGCGCCTCATAAACGCGCGACAGGCTGTGGTCGGCGAGCTGCTTTGACAGCGCGAGGTGCGAAAAGTCGTTTTTCGCGGCGATGATGAGGCCGGAGGTGTCCTTGTCGATGCGGTGGACTATGCCGGGCCGCCGCTCGCCGCCGATGCCGGAGAGCGAGCTGCCGCAGTGGTGCATCAGCGCGTTTACAAGTGTGCCGTCCGCGTGGCCGGGCGCGGGGTGGACGACCATGCCGCGCGGCTTGTTCACGACGATGACGTCCTCGTCCTCATAGACGACGCAAAGCGGGATGTCCTGCGCCGTCAGCGGGGACTCCGTCATGTCGGGCAGGGTGAGGGAAAATTCCTCCCCCGCCGTGACGCGGTGGTTTTTTTTGACAGCCGCGCCGCGCAGGACGACGTGCCCGCCCTCAAGCAGACGCTGGGCGGCGGAGCGAGTCAGCTCCGCGACGGAGCGCGCAAGGAGAGCGTCGATTCGCTCGCCGCTCTCCTCCGCGATTATTTTTATGGTGTTTTCACTCATTTGTCGGAATATTCCGCAAGAATATCCTCAAGCGTAAACTCCCGAGCCGCCTCGGTTTTCGC
>JAVVTL010000021.1:0-21849 GCA_036653715.1 Oscillospiraceae bacterium | reverse complement strand
ACGGCGGTGAAAACCGCGGTTTTGTCCACGTCCTCGTTTATGACGGCGGGCGTTGCCTCGGGCGCTTTTTTCTGACCCCACTCGGCAAAGGGGTCGGCGGAGTTAAGGGGCTTAATGGCAGCGGCGGGCGCGGCGGACTTAACGACAGCGGCGGGGGCAGAGGGCGCGGGGGACTTGGGCTTATAGGTGCGGACGCCCTCGTCGTCCGGCTTGACGGGAAGCGGCTCGCTGCGCTTTTCGACGGGGCGCTTGGGCTCCGTCGTGTGTTTGACCTCCGTCGGGCGCTTGGGCTCGACAATGCGCGTCGGCTCGGCGGGGCGCTTTTTTTCGACGGGACGCGCCGCCTCGGGCGGGAGCTTTTTCGAGGGGCGGCGGGATTTTTTGGGGGTCTCGCCGCGCTCGGATTTTTTGTCGTCGGTAAAGTCCTTGCCGAAGATGACATAGACGCAAAACAGGATGCCGCAGACGGTTATGAAGATGTCGGCGATGTTGAAGACGGCAAAATTCATAAAATCGAGGCGGAACATATCGACAACGTAGCCGTTCATGACGCGGTCGATGCAGTTGCCGACGGCACCGGCCATGACCAAGATGGCGCTCCAGCGGCCAAGCTCGCCCTTGATGACGTTTTTGGTGAGCGCGACGACGACGGCGGCGACGAAGACGACGGCAATCAGGACGAACAGCCAGCGGGCGTTTTGGAGGATGCCGAAGGCGGCGCCGCTGTTGTGGATGTTGACGAGGCTGAGGACGCCGGGGATGACGGTCTTGACGCCGGTGTCGAGTGCGAGGCCGACGGTCGTCCAGTATTTGACGGCCTGGTCAAGGATGAGGACCAGCACCGCGACTATTGCATATAACATAAAGTTACCTCCATTGATGCGAGGGGTATGCCGAGCTTTATGCGCGGCGGCTTTTTATTTGATGGCGGCGGCGCAGCGGGCGCAAAGCTCGGGGTGCTCGGGGTCGGCGCCGATGGAGGCGCTGTGCGTCCAGCAGCGGGGGCATTTGCCGAGCGTGCTCGCGGCGACGGCGACGGTGACGCCGGGGAAGCCCTCGCCCGAGAAGCCCTCGCCCTCGCCCATGACGGCCTCAAGCTCGGAGACTATGCAGAGGGCGGGGAGGTCAAAGCTCTTGATGCGCTCCCAGTCTGCGCGGGCCTTATCGGAGACGTAGAGGGTGAGCCTTGCGTCCAGCGGCTTGCCGACGGTCTTGCTCGCGCGGGAAAGCTCCAGCGCCTTGTTGACGTCCTCGCGCAGCTTTTGGACGAGCTGCCAATTCTCCTCCGTCTCGGCGGAGAGACGCCACTCGGGCTTTGCGGCGGGCATGTCGTTCAGCATGACGTTGCGCAGGTCATCGCCCTCGGCGTGGGGCATGGCGAGCCAAATTTCGTTGGCGGTGAAGGAGAGCGTGGGCGCGAGCAGGCGCACCATCGCGTCAAGGATGAGATAGATGGCGGTCTGTGCGCTTCTGCGGGAGAGGCTGTCGGTGCCGTCGCAGTAGAGCCTGTCCTTGATAACGTCAAGGTAGAAGTTTGAAAGCTCGACAACGCAGAAGTTATGGATGGCGTAGCTCACGCCGAAAAATTCGTATTTCTCGTAGGCGGCAAGGCATTTCTCGATGAGCCTGCCAAGTCTGTCCATCGCCCATTTGTCAAGCTCGGTCATGTCGGCGTAGGCGACCTGATGATTGGGGTCAAAGCCCGCGAGGTTGCCGAGGATAAAGCGCGCGGTATTGCGGATTTTGAGGTATTTCTCGGAGAGCTGCTGGAAAATGCCCTCGGAGCAGCGCACGTCCATGCGGTAGTCGGCGGAGGCGGCCCAAAGGCGGATGAGGTCGGCGCCGTACTTCGGGATGATTTCGTCGGGGTAGACGCCGTTGCCGAGGGATTTGTGCATTGCCTTGCCCTCGCCGTCAACCGTCCAGCCGTGGGTGAGGACCTCGCGATAGGGTGCGGCGCCCTTGACGGCGACGCCGACGAGCAGGCTCGACTGGAACCAGCCGCGGTATTGGTCAAGGCCTTCCATGTACATGGAGGCGGGCCAGGTGCCGGGCGCGTCCAGCTCCATGGAGGCGATGTGGGTGCTGCCGGAGTCAAACCAGCCGTCCAGCGTGTCGCTCTCCTTGGTGAAGTGGGTGCCGCCGCAGAAGGGGCACTTGAAGCCGTGCGGCATAAGCTCCTCCGCCTCGCGGCGGAACCACGCATTGGAGCCCTCCGCCTTGAAGACGGAGGCGACGGAGGCTATGGTGTCCTCGGTGCAGACAGGCTTGCCGCAGTCCGAGCAATAGAAAACGGGGATGGGCAGACCCCAGCGGCGCTGACGGGAAATGCACCAGTCGGCGCGCTCGCGAATCATGGAAATCATGCGGTCGTGGCCCCATTCGGGTGTCCACTTGACGGCGTCGGCGGCGGCGCAGGCTTCTTCTTTAAAGGCGTCCACGGAGCAGAACCATTGGTCGGTGGCGCGGTAGAGGATGGGCTTTTTGCAGCGCCAGCAATGCGCGTATTGGTGGATGATGTCCTCGGAGGCGAGGAGTGCGCCGCAGGCCTTGAGGTCGTCGAAGATGGCGACGTTTGCCTCGTCCGTGGTGAGGCCGAGGTACTTGCCGGCGTCCTCGTTCATTCTGCCGTGGTCATCGACGGGGACGACGATGCCGATATTGGTCTTGCCGGCGGCGTCGTATTTGCGGCATATTTCGTAGTCCTCGTGGCCGTGTCCGGGGGCGGTATGGACGCAGCCGGTGCCGGCGTCAAGCGTGACGTGGTCGCCGAGCAGGACGATGCTGTCGCGCTCCGCAAGGGGATGGCGCGCGGTCATAAATTCAAATTCCGAGCCTTTCAGCTCGGCAAGAAGCTCAAAGCTCTCGATGCCGGCGACGGCGGCGACCTTTTCCGCAAGCTCCTTGGCAAGGACGTATACCTCGCCGTCGGGGGTCTTGGCGAGGACGTAGTCAAGGTTTGCGTTGAGGCAGATGGCGAGGTTGCCGGGGATGGTCCAGGTGGTGGTCGTCCAGATGACGAAATAGAGCTTGGAGAGGTCGCAGTATTTTGAGAGCTTGCCCTTGTCGTCCGCGACGCGGAACTTGACATAGATGGACTTGCAGGCGTCCTCGGCGTATTCTATTTCGGCCTCGGCGAGAGCGGTTTCGTCGTGCGGGCACCAATAGACGGGCTTTTTGCCCTTGTAGATGTAGCCTTTTTTGTACATCTCGCCAAAGATGCGGACTTCCTCCGCCTCGAACTTCGGGTCCATGGTGCGATAGGGGTTTGCCCAGTCGCCGACGACGCCGAGCCGACGGAATTGCGCCATTTGGACCTGAACAAAGCGCTCCGCAAAGTCATGGCAGGCGTCGCGGAACTCGGGGATGGGAATTTCCTTGTGGTTCAGCTTCTGCTCCTTGATGATGGCGGATTCTATGGGCATACCGTGGTTGTCCCAGCCGGGGATATAGACGGCCTGTCTGCCGGACATGGACTTGTAGCGGGTGATGAAGTCCTTGATGCACTTGTTGAGGGCTGTGCCCATGTGAATCATGCCGTTGGAGAAGGGAGGGCCGTCGTGGAGGATGAAGGGCTCGCGCCCCTCGGTGCGGCGCAGCATTTCGTGGTAGAGGTCAAGCTCGTCCCATTCCTTCAGCATATCCGGCTCGCGCTTGGGCAAGGCGGCGCGCATGGGGAAATCTGTCTTGGGCAGATTTACGGTGGCGTTATAATCTTTTGACATTATTCATTCTCCTAAAAAATTCTCAGGCGGGGCCGCGCTTTTTGCGCCGCCCCGCCCCGAATGGATTAGCTCAGTCTCCGCTCGTGGAAAAGAGACGGGTGACGTCGATTCCGGGTGCGTCCTCGCGATGGGCGGCGCGCATAGCCGGGGATATGTCAATCTCCGGCGCGGGCTCGTCCGATATTCGGGCGACGGAATTTTCGATGCTGCGGACGGCGTCGTCGATGCCGGCCTCGGCCCTTTTGGGGGCGGCGGCCGTGATGCGGTCGAGGTAGTCGAGCTGACGGTTGCAGATGGAACGCGCCTCCTCGAAGAAACGGACGGTGGCGGTCTTGGCCTCCATCAGCTTCTGCTGCTCGCGGGCGGTCTCGCCCTTGAGTGCGTCGAGAGAGCGGGCGGCGGTATTGTCGGCGTTCGCGATGGTTTTTTCGGCGCGGACGCGGGCCTCGTCCTCGATTTGAGCGGCGAATTTCTGGGCGGAGAGCAGGGTCAGACGCATGGCGTCCTCGCTTCCGCGGTATTCCTCGATTTTTTCCACAAGCACCTTGATTTTGCTCTTGAGTGTGGCGTTTTCCTTTTGGAGCACGTCCACCTCTGCGGCGGTATCCTCCATGAAGTCATCCACGGCGCCCATGTCGTAGCCGCCGAAAACAGCTTTTTCAAAAGCCTTTTCCCTGATTTCCTGAGCGGTCATATCTGTATACCCCTTCCCTTTATGTATGTATTGTTAATCGGCCTTCGCGCGAGGCGAGAAGGCGGGAGCGTTAAAAGTATAGCCCGTTATTTTCGAGTTCACCCACGAGGTCGCCCATAAGGTCGACGTTATAGGGGGTGATGATGTAGGTGTTGTTGGCTATGCGTTTTATTTTGCCGTCCTGCGCGTAGGCGACGCCGGACAGGAAGTCGATAAGTCTGCGGGAGACGTCCTTGTTGGTCTGCTCGAGGTTCATGACGACGGTGCGCTTCTCGCGCAGGTGGTCGGCAATCTCCGCCGCGACCTCGAAGCGCTCGGGCTTCACGAGGACGACCTTGAGCTGGGTGGAGGCGTTGATGTTCACGACCTTGCCGGTGTCGCGGCGGGCGGTGAAGGAGGGGCGGGCGACGTCCCGCTCGGAGCTGTCCGCAAAGAAGGAGGTCTTGCGTTCCTCGCGCTTTTCGGATTGGGCGGCTTTTGCGTCCACGGGGATGGGGGTTGTGCCCTCGTCGTCGAAAAATTCCTCATCGTCGTCAAAGGGCTGGGTAAGCTTTTTTATCTCATCTAAAAATCCCATTACGGTCAAATCCTTTTTGCTCAGACGTTATAGTTGCGCGCGCCGAAGATTGCTGAGCCAACTCGGACGATATTCGCGCCGCATCGGACGGCGTCCTCAAAATCGCCGCTCATGCCCATGGACAAAAAGTCCATAGTAGTATTATCGTATTTTTTTGCCGCGATGTCAACAAAAAGCTGGTGCATACGGGTGAAATAGGGGTTGCTGTCGCCTGATTTTCCACATATTGGCGGCACGGTCATGAGTCCGCGCACTCGCAGGGCGGGAAGTGCGGCGGCAAGCTCGAGCGCGGCGGGCAGCGCCTCGGGCGGCATTCCGGATTTTTGCGCCTCTCCCGCGATGTTGATTTCGAGGAGCACGTCCTGTCGGATGCCGAGCCTTGCGGCGTGGCGGGAGATAAGCTCAAGCAGCTCCGCGGAATCGACGGACTCGATAAGGTCGGCGACGCCGACGATTTGGCGCACCTTGTTTTTTTGGAGTGTGCCGATAAAGTGGAGCGGCGCGCCGACATAAGCGCCCTCCTCCCGCTTTTGCAGCAGCTCCTGCACGCGGTTTTCGCCGCAGGCGTCCACCCCGGCGGCGATTGCCTCGCGCACTCGCGCGGCGTCGTTCATTTTTGTGGCCGCGACCAAAAGGACGCGGCGGCCCGACGCGGCAATATCGAGTTTTTCGCGCACGCGGGCGACATTTTCGGTGATGCTCATTCTATTATCATGCCCTCGTATATATTTCTGCCGGCAACAATTATCTCGTCGCCCTCGCGCAGGGCGTTCGGGCTTGTCTCGTTCTCCACGAGAAAATAGTCGTCGGTTTGACAGACGGTTTTGACATATCGGATGTCCACAAGCCCGGCGGCGATGACGTAGACGAAGGAATCGCCGTCCTCGTCCACATGCAGCGCCTTGGTGGGCACGCGCAGTCCGACCTGCTCGGAATATATCATTTCCGCATCCGCTCGGCGCATGGCGAGCGTGTCCGAAAGCGCCTTGAGGGTGGAGAGCGTGACGGCGCACTCGCCGTTTTGCGGGGCGCTGACGCTCTCGACCCGCATGGCGATATTTTCGCTGTAGTGCCGCCCGAAGGAGACGGAGACGTAGTCGCCGACCGTGAGCTGCGCGGCGGCCTTGGCGTCCGTGACGGCGGCGAAATACCAGCGCCAGCCTGTGACGAGCTTGCCAAAGGCGCCGGCGACGGGCTGCGCGTCGGATTTCATGATGAGCCGCAGGCCCGAGGGCGTGAGGTCGGCAAGGTCTGCGGGCGTCACGGCCTCAAAGCCGTCCAAAATCGTGGTGAAAAGCCCTGCCTCGGGCGCTTTTATGTCCTCCGAGTCATCGTAGACGCTGCTCTGCATGGCGGAAAGCTCGTCCCGCAATGCGGTAAGCTCGTCCTCCGAGACAATTGCGCCGCTGTCCTTAAAGACAAGTGCGCCGAGGGCGGCGCAGGCGCCGTCAAGGTCCGCAAGTCCCTCGCCGGAGACGGAGGCGGAAAGCCGCAGGACGGCCTGTCTCACTGCGCCGTCGCGCTTTGTGAGGTCGTCCCGATTCGTGAGGCCGGAGAGGAGCGTTTCATAGTGGCTTATTTCGAGCTCGAGCTGTTTTTTGCGGCCCGCGCGCTCCATGGCGGCCTCCGTGTCCGCGGCGGAGGCAAGGACGGCGGATTTTGAGATTTCGTTTCCGTCCTCCGCCTCGACAAAGACAAAGGCTCTGTCGGAGGCAAGGGTCGTTTCCTCCCGCACGGCAAGGCCGGTCATCGCGGCGGACTCCGAGACTGTCGCCATGACGACGGGCGAGGTCTGAAACGAGGTCTTCATGCTCTGCAATATGTAGACGCCAAGATAGGCCGCCATCGCAATAAAGAGGATGACGGCTACTATCGTGGAGACTGTGTTGGTCTTTTTCAGGGAATCACCTCCGGTGGCTTATGTAACCTCCTCCGCCTCCCTTAGGTCGATGGGGCGCGGGGGAACAATGGTGGAAATTGCGTGCTTGTAGATGAGCTGCTGCTTGCCCTCGGAGTCCAGCACGAGGGTGAAGCTGTCAAAGCCCTTGACAACGCCGCGAAGCTGGAAGCCGTTCATGAGAAAGAGTGTCACGGGAAATTTCTCCGCCCGCGCGCGGTTCAGAAAAATGTCCTGAAGGTTTTTTGCTTTTTCCATTTCTCTCTGCTCCTTGCAGCCGCCCTGACTTTACATAATATCATATCGGGCGGCACTGTAAATAGTAAATTTGTACAAAACGCGTTTCGTCCGCGTTCTGTACTGCGACTATTTTATGCCGTGGAGTGAGAGAAATTCTGTCGAAACCCGCAGAGCGGAATCAAAATCGGGGATTTTTTCCCAGCGTATCCATTCGACCTCGGGCTTGGCGCGCAGCCATGTCAGCTGGCGCTTGGCATAGCGGCGGCTCTCGCGTCTGATGCGCTCGGCGGCGTCCTCAGCGGTTATTTCGCCGGCGAGGGCGGCGGCGGATTCCTTGTAGCCGATTGCCTGCATGGCGGTGCAGGCGGGGGAAAGCCCCTCGCGAAGCAGGGCGCGAACCTCGTCAAAAAGTCCCTCGGCGAGCATGGCGTCCACCCGCGCGTCGATGCGGGAATAGAGGTCGGCTCTGTCCGAATAGTCGAGGGCGAGGGTGCAGGCGTCGTAGCGCGGGGGCAGGAGTTTTGTCTCCCTGTCGTGCTCGGTGATGGTTTTGCCGGTCAGGAGCCAGACCTCGTAGGCGCGGACGACGCGTTTTTTGTCGCCCGGCTCGAGCTTCGCGGCGCGCTCGGGGTCAAACTGGATTATCTCGCGCAGCATCGCCGCGCCGCCCAGCTCGTCGTAGCGCTCGTTAAGCTCGCTGCGGCATTCGCCGTCCGTCGGTGAATCGGCAAAGCTTCTGCCGGAGATGAGCGAGTCGATGTAAAGTCCCGTCCCGCCGACGATTATGGGGAGCTTTCCCCGCGCGAGAATGTCGTCGCAGGCGGCGGAGGCAAGGGCGACATAGCGCGAGACGGAGAAGCGCTCGCCCGGCTCCGCAACGTCAAGCAGGTGGTGGGGGACGCCTTGGCGTTCCTCGACAGAGGGCTTGGCGGTGCCGATATTCATGCGGCGGTAGACCTGCATCGAGTCCGCGGAGACGACCTCGCCCCCGAGACGGAGGGACAGCAAAACGCCCAATTTTGTTTTGCCGGTGGCGGTGGGGCCTGTTATTACGGCGATTTTCTGCGGCATCTCTTAAACCCCTTTCATTTAAGTGAAGTATATGGTAGAATTCTTGGCGTCGCGATTTTAGGAAACTGGAGGACATGCAATGAGAGTAAAAATTTCGGCGGACAGCACCTGCGATTTGCCGAAGGAGCTTGTTGAAAGATATAATATCGGCATAATGCCGCTCTATATCGTCAAGGAAGACGGCACGACCTATAAAGACGGCTTGGAGATAACCACGCCGGATGTTTTTGAATATACCGCGCAGACGGGAAAAATCTGCGGCACTGCCGCCGTCACTGTGGGCGACTATATCTCCGCTTGGACGGACTTTAAAAAAACCAGCGATGCGATAGTTCATATCGCCTTTTCGTCGGAGCTTTCGGCCTGCTGCAACAACGCGCACATCGCCGCGAACGACGTAAAGGGCGTCAGCATAGTCGATTCGCGAAATCTCTCCACAGGCTTCGGCCAACTCGTGCTTGACGCCGCCATCATGGCGGAAAACGGCGCGTCACCGGAGGAAATCGTCGCGGAGACGGAAAAGCTCGTCACGAAGCTCGACGTGAGCTTCGTCCTTGACACGCTGGATTTTCTGCGCAAGGGCGGGCGCTGCTCGGCGCTTGTCGCGCTCGGCGCGAATCTGCTGGGGCTGAAGCCCTGCATAGAGGTGAGCGACGGCAAGCTCGGTGTCGCAAAGAAATACCGCGGCAAAACCGAAAACGCCTTCATCCAATACGTCACGGACAGGCTCAGCGGCAGGGACGACATCGACCTTCGCCGCGTGTTCATCACCGACTCCGGCATCTCCGAGGAGGCGTCCCGCCGCATTGAGGAAGCCGTCCTCGCCTGCCAGCCCTTTGCGGAGGTCTACCACAATCTCTCCGGCTGCGCCATCTCCGGCCACTGCGGCCCAATGTGCATGGGAATATTATATTACCACAAATAATGGCAGCGCCTATCTTGTAAGTGGGCGGTCAAAAAGCAGTATCCACCCAATTGAACGTGGGGGAAAAGCTTGAAAATGGGGGCGAAAGCCCCCTTTTCATTTGAAATCCCCGCCGCAGCGGTTAAGTCTGTCAAAAAACATGTTTTTTGGCAGACTGTCCTCCCTCGTCAGAGGGAGGGCGGTCTTTTTTTTATAGGATGCGCTTGAATTGTTTGTCCAAATCTTCGCGGGAGAGGGTCCAAAAAACGGGGCGGCCGTGGGGGCAATAGCGCACCTTGCCGGCGCAGACGGCCTCGGCAAGAATTTTTGTTTCCTCCGGCTCGCTCGAGCGGCCGGCCTTTATCGCCGCCTTGCAGGCGACGGTTTTGAGGGCTTCGTCGCGCAGGGCGCGGGGGTCGGGGCGCAGATTTTTGCGCAGGGCGTCAAGCAGCTCCTCAAACGCGGGGAGCGCGTCGGCAGGGGCGAGGACGGCGGGCGCGGCGCGCAGGATAAAGGCGCTCTCGCCGTAAGGCTCCGCCTCAAACCCGAGCGAGGCGATAAGCTCCGCGTTTTTGGAGATAAGCTCCGCGTCGCCGCCGTCGGTGTTCAGGGGGACGGGCTCCAGCAGCGCCTGACTTGTCACCTCGGCCTTCGCGGCGGAGAGGCGGTCGAAGATAATCCGCTCGTGGGCGGCGTGCTTGTCGATAAGGATGAGCGCGTCGCCCTTTTCGACGAGTATGTACAGCCCCAGCGCCTCGCCTATGACCCGCAGGGGGCGTTCTTCCTCCAAAGCGTCGGGCGCGTCGGGAGCGGCGGGAACGTCGGGAGCGGCGGGCGGCGGGAAAAAGTCCATCCGCGTCTGATATTGCGGCGAGGGCTGACGCAGCGGCTCGGCGTCGGGCGGCTCATAGGCGTGCTCGCGCGGGAGCGCCTCCCTTGGGGCGGAAAACCGCGCGGGAGCGCTGCTTGGGGCGGAAAAATGCGGCGCGGCGGGGCTGAAGACGGGCCGCGCTTCCGCGTGTGTAATTATGCTTGCGGGGTGAATTTCGGGCGGCGCGGCGGGCGCCTCAAGAGCGCCGAGGGCGGCGTAATACACGGCGTCGAAGACGCGCTTCTCGTCCGAAAACTTCACCTCCGTCTTGGCGGGGTGGACGTTCACATCCACGGCGGAGAGGGCGACGGAGAGGTAGATGATGCAGGCGGGAAAGCGCCCCGTGAGCAGGGTGTTGCGGTAGGCGCGCTCCACGGCGGTCTGCAAAAGCGAGGACTTGATGCAGCGCCCGTTGCAGAAGAAATATTGGCAGGAGCGGCTTCCCCTGCCGGCGGAGGGCGAGGAGACAAAGCCGGAGACGGCGAGTGCGCCGTCGCTTGAGGAGGCGGGCAGAAGAACAGCGGCAATTTCACGACCGAGCAGGCTGTAGGCGGCGGATTCGGGTCTGCCGTCGCCGGGGGTGAAAAATTCCTCGTTTCCGTCGCGTATGCAGCGGATGGAGACCTCGGGTCTTGCGAGGGCGCAGCGCAGGGCGGCGGCGACGCAGGCGCTGCCCTCCGCCCTGTCGGATTTCATGAATTTAAGGCGGGCGGGGGTGTTGAAGAAAAGGCCGCGCACGATGATACTGCTCCCCTCCGGGCAGCCCTGCTCGGACATATCGGTAATCTCGCCGCCGTCGATAAGAAGGCGGGTGCCAAAGGGCTTGCCGCGCTCGCGCGTCAGAAGCTCGACATGTGAGACGCTGCCGATGGCGGCAAGTGCCTCGCCCCGAAAGCCGAGGGTGCCGATGGCCTCCAGCCCGCGCTCGTCATGCAGTTTGGAGGTGGCGTGGCGCAGAAAGGCGACGCCGGCGTCCTCGGGCGCCATGCCGCTGCCGTCGTCCGTGACGCGGATATATTCCGCGCCGCCGGAGCGCAGCTCGACGGTGATATTTTTCGCGCCCGCGTCAACGGAGTTCTCGATAAGCTCCTTGACGGCGGAGGCGGGGCGCTCCACCACCTCGCCGGCGGCAATCATGTCCGCCACGAGGGGGGACAATATGTTTATTTTGGGCATCGCGTTCACCTCTTGCAAAAGCACTGTGTTATAAAGCTATTATAAAGTAAAAGCGTTGAAGTTTCCACCGTAAAATGTTAATATATAAAGTACTGCAAAATTCAGGATAAAAGGAAACCTTATTATGTCCTATGAACGCATTGAAATAGATGAAGCGCGGCTTGCGGCACAGCGCCTGCTCTGCGCCTCCTTAAAGGCCGAGAACGACTCCCGCCCGAAAAAGCCCCTCGCGCTTATCGACACCTATGGCTGCCAGCAAAACGAGGCGGACAGCGAGAAGCTGCGCGGCTACATAGCCGAGATGGGCTTTGGCTTCACGGAGGACGAATTTTCCGCCGACCTCATCGTCGTGAATACCTGCGCCATACGCGAGCACGCGGAGATGCGCGTCCTCGGCAACGTCGGCGCGCTCGTCCACGCCAAGGAAAAAAATCCAAACCTCGTGGTGGCGGTCTGCGGCTGCATGGTCCAGCAGCCCCACATGGCGGCAAAGCTCAAAAAATCCTTCCGCGTCGTCGACCTCGTCTTCGGCCCGCACGAGCTCTGGCGTTTTCCGGAGCTTTACGCGCGTGCGCGGCGCGAGCGCGTCTTCGAGATAAGCCCCTGCGAGGGCGTGGTGGCGGAGGGGCTGCCCTCCCGCAGGGACGGGAACGTCAAGGCATGGCTCTCCATCATGTACGGCTGCAACAACTTTTGCACCTACTGCGTCGTGCCCTATGTCCGCGGGCGCGAGCGCTCGAGAAAGCCGGAGGACGTCCTGCGCGAGGCGCGGGAGCTTGTTGCGGAGGGCTACAAAGAAATCACCCTTCTTGGTCAGAACGTCAACAGCTATGGCCGAGACCTCGACTGCGGCACGGATTTTTCCGACCTCATCCGCGAGATAAACGCCATCCCCGGCGACTTTATCCTCCGCTTCATGACGAGCCACCCGAGAGACGCGGGCGAAAAGCTCTTCAAAACCATGGCGGACTGCGAGAAATGCGAAAAGCACATCCACCTGCCCGTCCAGTCCGGCAGCGACAGAATCCTGAGCGCCATGAACCGCCACTACGACAGGGCGCACTATATCGAGCTTGTGGATATGGCGCGGCGCTACATGCCCGACCTTGTCCTGACGACGGACATCATCGTGGGCTTTCCCGGCGAGACGGAGGAGGACTTTAGCGACACGCTGAGCCTTGTCTCCCGCGTGCGCTACGACGCGATGTTCACCTTTATCTTCTCCCCCCGCGTGGGCACCAAGGCTTTCTCGATGCCCGACCCCGCGACCCACGCCGAAAAGCAGGCGCGCTTTGAGCGCCTTGTCGATACCGCAAACGCCATCTCCGCCGAGATTCACGCAAAATACGTCGGCGAGACCCTTCGCGTCCTTGTGGACGGCGAGACGGGGCGCGAGGAATATCCCCTCTCCGCCCGCACTCAGGGCGGCAGACTCGTACATGTAAAGGGCGACAAAGCCCTCGTCGGCAGCTTTGCGGACGTTAAAATAAGCGCCGTCAACACCTGGGCGCTGTTTGGGGAAGTCCTGTGACGCAAAACCTTTTAAAGGAGAAAAACACATGGCAGATATGACGCCGATGAAGGAGCAATACTACCAAATCAAGCAGCAATACCCCAACTGTATGCTCTTTTTCCGCCTTGGCGACTTCTATGAGATGTTCGACGAGGACGCGAAAAAGGCTGCGCGGGAGCTTGACCTCACCCTGACCACGCGAGACAGGGGCAAGCCGGAGGACGAACAGACCCCCATGTGCGGTGTGCCCTACCATTCCGCGGAGGCGTATATCGGCAGGCTCATCTCCAAGGGCTACAAAATCGCCGTATGCGAGCAGACGGAGGACCCCGCGCTTGCCAAGGGCCTCGTGAAGCGGGACGTCATCCGCGTCATCACGCCCGGCACGGTCACGGAATCCTCAATGCTCGACGAGAACAGGAGCAACTACATCTGCGCCGTCTATCTCGACGAGCGGCACGGCGGCGTCGCCTTTTGCGACGTGTCCACGGGTGAATTTTGCGCCGCCGCCTTTGACGACGACCCCGCAAACCATATCGGCAACGAGCTTGCCGGCTTTTGCCCGAGGGAGGCCGTCCTCTCCCCCGGCGCGGCGGAGAATGCGGCGCTGACCGATTTTCTCTCAAAACGCCTCGAATGTATGACGGAGGAGGGCGGCGAGCGCTTTGACTATATGCTCTGTGCCGCGCGGGTTTGCGAGCACTTCGGCGTGCCGGACACGGACAGCGTAATCTCCGCTCCCGCCGCCGTCTGCGCCGCGGGCGCGCTCCTCTCCTACATAAGCGACACGCAGAAATGCGACCTCTCGCACATAAGCCGCTTTGACGTGTTCGAGGGCGGACGCTATATGGAGCTCGACTACGCCACCCGCCGCAACCTCGAGCTTTGCGAGAATCTTCGCACCGGCGAAAAGCGCGGCAGCCTGCTCGCGGTGCTCGATAAGACCAAAACGCCCATGGGCGGCAGGCTTCTGCGCTCTTGGGTCGAGCGGCCCCTGCTCTCGCCCGTCGGCATAAAGCGCCGCCTCTCCGCCGTCGAGGAGCTTTTTGGCGACAATGTCCGCCGCGCGGAGCTGATTCTTGCCCTCACGGGAATAGGCGACATGCAGCGGCTCATCGGCAGGGCGGTCTACGGCACGGCAAGCGGGCGCGACCTCATGATGCTCGCCGTCTGCTGCGAGAAGCTCCCCCTCCTCTGCGAACAACTAAAAACCTCAAACGCCGCACTCCTGCGCGAGGTCGCGGCGATGGACGACCTTGCCGACGTGCGCGCGGAGATAATGCGCGCCATCTGCGATGAGCCGCCCTTTTCCGTCCGCGAGGGCGGAATCCTCCGCAAGGGCTACTCGGAGGAGGTGGACAGGCTCCGCACGGTCCGCGATAACGGCGCGAAGCTCGTCTCCGAGCTTGAGACCCGCGAGCGGGAGCGCACGGGCATAAAAAAGCTCAAGGTTGGCTATAACAAAGTATTCGGTTACTATATCGACGTGCCGAATTCCGCCGGCGGCGTGAAGCTGCCCTCGGAATTTATCCGCAAGCAGACGCTCGTCTCAAACGAGCGCTACTTCACCCCGGAGCTGAAGGAACTCGAAAACACCCTTCTCACCGCGCGTGACCGCATCTGCGAGATAGAATACGTCTATTTCGACGAGGTTCGCCGAAATATCGCCGCAAAGGTGGACAGAATCCAGCGCGCTGCGGGCGAGGTCGCCCTTATCGACGCGCTCGTCTCGCTTGCGGAGACAGCCGTGCGAAACGGCTATGTCTGCCCGGAGGTGGACGTCTCCGGCGGAATAAGCATAACCGAGGGGCGGCACCCCGTCGTCGAGCAGGCGCGGAAGGACGCGCTGTTCGTCCCTAACGACACTTTTTTGAACGACGGCGACGACCGCGTCGCCATAGTCACAGGCCCGAATATGGCGGGCAAGAGCACCTATATGCGTCAGACGGCGCTGATAGTCCTCATGGCGCAGATTGGCAGCTTTGTCCCCGCCCGCTCGGCGACGCTCGGCGTGGTTGACAGGGTCTTCACAAGAATCGGCGCGTCGGACGATTTATCGGCGGGGCAGAGCACCTTTATGGTCGAGATGACCGAGGTCGCCGCCATCCTCGCCGCCGCGACGGAGCGCAGTCTCATCGTGCTCGACGAGATTGGCAGGGGCACCAGCACCTATGACGGCATGGCGATAGCCCGCGCCGTCCTTGAGTGGTGCGCCGACAAAAAACGCCTTGGCGCGAAGACGATGTTCGCCACCCATTACCACGAGCTGACGGCGCTTGAGGGCGTCATCCCGGGTGTGAAAAACTACAGCATCACGGCGCGGAAGCAGGGCGGCTCGCTCATCTTCCTGCGCAAGATAGTCCGCGGTGCGGCGGACGACAGCTACGGCATAGAGGTCGCAAAGCTTGCCGGCGTGCCCGAGGGCGTCATAAAACAGGCAAAGGCGCATCTGCGCGAGCTTGAGAGCGGCGGCGTCCGCGCCCCCTCCCGCCCCGAGGCGAGGGAGGAGCAGCTGTCCCTCTCCGATACCTCCGGCGAGGACATACTCCGCGCCGTGCGCGAGGCGAAATTAGACGCCATGTCCCCGATTGAGGCGATGAATCTGCTCTATGAGCTGAAAAGAAAGGCGGAGGCAGATGGACGAGCATGAAAAAAAGCCGCTTTTGACGCCCTTCGCGGATACGATGACCAAGGGTCAGCGCATAGCCGTTTGGATATATCTCCCCCTGCATATCGTCATAATTCCCCTGCTGCTGAACCTGCTCATAGCCGTTTGGCCCGACGGGGGCCTTACCGACACGGGGCTGAACGTCTTCTATTACGGCGTCGGCACGGTATATATGTTCGTTTTCCTTTGGGGCTATTTCCGCCGCGCCTTCGACACGCTGCTCGATAATCTGCGCGGCGTGCTCTCGGCGCTCGCGCTTGCGTATCTGCTCGACCTCGTGCTCTCATGGGCATTCCAGCTCGCGTTTATGGCCTTTGGCGGGGACCTCACAAGTCCGCCGAACAACGACGCGGTCATGAACCTGGCGGGCAAAAACTACAACGCCGTGTTTGCGCTCTCCGTCTTCCTCGCGCCGCTGGTGGAGGAACCGCTTTTTCGCGGCGCGGTCTTCGGCGGCATCCACAAAACCAACCGCTATGCGGCATATGCCGTCTCGGCGCTGCTGTTTGCGCTCTACCACGTTTGGCAGTACGTCGCCCTCACGGGTGACTTCACATACCTGCTCTACTCGCTCTCGTACATCCCCGTCTCCGTCGCGCTCGCGTTTGCCTATGAGCGCAGCGGCAGTATATGGACACCGATAATATTCCACATGGGGATAAACGCGCTGTCCATGTCAATCTTAGGAGGAGGCTGATAGTTTGGAATCCGCGCCATACCGAAGTACTAACATAAGAGCAGCGCGCGGATAAGGCGGGCGTCCTTTTTGACGTCACGCTTTGCGCGCGGCGGAAAGGACAACAAAATGGTAAAATATTATATTTCCGCAGGCGATGGCCTGCGTGAGGCAGAGGAGCTTTGCTCCGACTGCTGGGTCAGCATGACCGCCCCGACGGAGGAGGAGGTGCGACATGTCGCACAGGGTCTCGCGATAGACGCGGACGCTATCCGCTCCGCCCTCGATACCGACGAGCGCTCCCGCATCGAGACGGATGACGACTACATGATGGTACTCGTGAATATCCCGAGCCTTGAGGAGCAGGACGAGATGGAGCTGTATACCACCATCCCGCTCTCCGTCATCACAACCAAAAATGCGATAGTCACCGTCTGCCTTGAGGACACGCCGGCGCTGCGCCCCTTTTCCTCCGGCAGGCAGAAGGAATTTCGCAGCGGCATGAAGTCCCGCTTCATATTGCAGATACTCTATCAGGTCGCGGCGCTGTACCTGCAATATCTGCACACCATAGACAAAAAAACAGAGCTTGTGGAAAACAAGCTCCATAAATCCACCCAAAACAGCGAGCTTATCGAGCTGCTGCGGCTGGAAAAGAGCCTGGTCTACTTCACAACCGCCCTGCGCTCCAACGAGGCCGTCCTCGAAAAGCTCCTCCGCACCGGCACCATGAAGCGCTATCCCGAGGACGCCGAGCTTTTGGAGGACGTCATAGTCGAAAACAAACAGGCAATCGAGATGGCAAACATCTATTCCGGCATTCTCTCCGGCATGATGGACGCCTTTGCCTCCGTCATCTCAAATAACCTCAATATCGTCATGAAGGTTTTGGCGGTGGTCACCATCGTCATGTCCATCCCGACGATGATATTTTCCGCCTACGGCATGAACGTCGCCCTCACGGGGATGCCGCTCTCCGGCAGTCCCTACGGCTTCATCGCCATCGTCGGCATCTCCCTGCTCATAAGCCTCATCGCCACCATGGTCTTCGTAAAACTCAAAATGTTCAAATAACCCCCAAAAACCCCCGCCCCGCCGCTGCCAAAAAGCAGCGTCCACCCGATTAACCACGGGGGAAAAGTTTGAAAATGGGGGCACCGCCCCCTTTTCATTTAAAATCCCCGCCTCCGCGGACAAATAAAAATCCGCCCCCAAAAGGGCGGATTTTTATTTGAGAGGTTTATACTAAGGGTGGGATAGTCACTGTTTAGCCAAGCCTGTCGGAACTTGGTGTGTCTAAAAAATAACATGTATCTTGATATTAGTAAAGCGACATAGTATAATATCTGTTATGAAATAAATTAATATCAAAGGCGGTGTGAACCATGGACACGGTAAAGCTGCGCGCGCTCTTGGCGGCGGCGGACTGCGGGAGCCTCTCGGGGGCGGCGGAGCGCCTCGGCTACACGCAGTCGGGGCTGACGCACATGATGAATGCGCTCGAAAACGAGGCGGGGATGACGCTGCTGCTGCGCGGCAACAGGGGCGTGCGTCTCTCGGCGGACGGGGAGCGGCTGGCGCCGCTGATGCGCGAGCTTTTGACCTGCGACGAGCGACTTGAGGAGGAGCTGGCGCTGACGAGGGGGCTGGAACGCGGGCGCGTCTCCATCGGGAGCTATTCGAGCATGTCCCTGCACTGGCTGCCCGGAATCCTTGAGGCGTTTCAGAGCAAATATCCCGACATAGAGGTCGAGATACTGGAGGGCAACGGCACGGAGATTGAGGATTGGCTCACCTCCGGGCGCATCGACCTCGCCTTCACGAGCCTTCAGCCCTATTTCACGTTTGAGACTATTGAGGTCATGGAGGACCCCATGCTCGCCGTTCTGCCGCTCAATCATCCGATGGCGGGGGAAAAGGTCTTCCCCGTGGAGAAATTCAAGGGCGAGCAGCTTTTGCTTTACACGACGCCCTACAGACTGGACGAGGATTTGGCGCGGACGCTGAAGCAGGCCGGTCTGTCCGCGCGGGCGAAATTCACCTCCAACTTCGACCAGACGGTCATCTCGATGGTGGAGCACAATCAGGGCGTCGCAATCATGCCGAGCCTCATCCTCGAGGGGCTGAACGCCCGCGTTGCGACGGTGCCGCTCTACCCGCACATGTCGCGAAAGCTCGGCATAGCCCTGCGCGGGATGAAGGACGCCTCCCCCGCCCTGCGCCGCTTTATTGATTGCGCCAAGGACTTTCTGCTGAGCGGCAGGGCGCTTTGACAGCGGCGTCCGCGCGTGATATTATTGCAATATTATCCGCGAGGGGAGATTTTTTCGCGTGACCAAGACAAATGTTATGCGCCTGCTGAGCGCCGCGGGAATAGCCTACAGCGCCGCGGAATACGAATACGACGAGTCGGATTTATCCGGCCTGCACGCGGCAAGTCAGCTCGAGCTGCCCGCCGAGCAGGTGTTCAAAACCCTCGTCGCGCGCGGGGACAAAAGCGGCCCGCTCGTTTTCTGCATCCCCGTGACGGAGGAGTTGGAGCTTAAAAAAGCCGCGTCCGTCTCGGGCAACAAGCGCGTGGAGCTCATACACATGAAGGAGCTGCTGCCGCTGACGGGCTATATGCGCGGCGGCTGTTCGCCCATCGGCATGAAAAAACAGCTCCCGACCTATATCGACGAGCTTTCGACAATTTTCGACATTATCGCGATAAGCGCGGGTCAGCGCGGCGTTCAGGTGCTGCTTTCGCCGCGGGCGCTTGTCGAATATATCGGCGCACAGACCGCCGACCTTACAGGAGGATGAGCACATGAAAACCTGCCATATTGTCGGCGCGGGGGACTTTTTCCCCGAGCGCTTTGCCCCGGAGGCGGGGGACTATATCATCGCGGCGGACGCGGGCTGGCGGCATCTTGAGGCGCTCGGCGTGCGGCCAAACCTTGCAATCGGGGATTTTGACTCCCTCGGTGCGCCGCCCCGGCACCCGAATGTCGAGGTCTGCCCCGTCCGAAAGGACGACACGGACAGCCTTGTCGCCGTGCGCCGCGCACTTGACGCGGGCTTTGACCGCCTGCTGCTGCACGGCTGTGTCGGCGGCAGGCTCGACCACACCTTGGCTAATCTGCAAACCCTCGTCTTTGCCGCAGGGCGGGGCGCGGCGGCGTATCTCATAGGCGGAGACTTCACCGCGACCGCCCTGCAAGGCGGGACGCTCCGTTTTGAGGGCTGTGTCGGTGGATTTTCGGTGTTCTGCGCGGGCGGGAGCGCCGAGGGCGTCTTTGAGCGCGGCTCAAAATACACGCTCGACAACGCGACCCTTACCTGCGACTACCCCGTCGGCGTCAGCAACGAATTCGGCGACGCGGCGACGGAAATTTCCGTCGCCCAAGGCACGCTCACGGTCATGTGGCAGGATACGGGCAAGCCCTATCTCCCGCTGCGGCGGGGAATTTAAATGAAAAGGGGGCTTTCGCCCCCATTTTCAAACTTTTCCCCCGTGTTTAATCGGGTGAATGCCGCTTTTGTGGCAGGCTGCAATTAAACGCCGGATTTTCATCCGGCGTTTAATTTATATTATGGGCGGCGCTTATGTAATCAGCAGCCTCGGCGCTTGAGGTCGGAGACGAGGGCGACGTAAAACTCGCGCACGTCAAAGTCGGGGATGTTTTCGCGGTTTAAATCTATCATGTCCCCGTGCGAGATGCCGCGCGCGCCGCCCGTCTCGCAGAGGGTGAAGCGCTCGCCCCATTTTGCGGATTCAAGCGACACCAGGCCGTCGTTTTTGCCGTCGAAGTGCTTCACAATCGGGTAGCTGAGATTCAGTGGGAACCTGCCGCTTTTCGCCTTTTTGCAGCAGGACATGACGCTCTCGCAGAGGATTCCCGGCGGGTCGGGGTTAAGCTCGCTGCGCTTGAGACAGGCGGTTTCGGTGAGGTCCTTTATGGCGGCGAGAAAATCCGGCGAGCGGTCGCCGAGCTTTTTCAGCGCCGTGTTATAGGTCTTGGCAACGGAGCGGCGCAGGCTCTCGGGCGCTATGCCAAGGAGGTATTCCGCGAAAATGCAGCCCCTGTGCGGCGTGTTTATCGTGGTGAGGCTGGCGACAAGGGGCGCGGCGCCAAAGCGGGAGATTGCCGCGCGGCTGTCAAGCCCGCCCTTGGAGTGGGCGATGATGTTGACCTTTTCGCAGCCTGTTTCCTCCGTGATTTTGCGGATGCGCGCGGCAAGCTGTTCGCCGCAGACCTCGACAGAGGCGGCGGATTCCTGCTCGCCGTAGAAGATGACGGCGCCGTTTTTTTGCAGCTCCGAGGGGATTCTGCCCCAGTAGTTGAGATAGCGGAAATCGCGGAAAAACACGCCGTGCACCAGCAAAAGCGGGTATCGGGTTTTGCAAAGCCCGGTCTCGGCGCGCTTGGCATTTATGGTGATTTTTTCGGTTTCCAGCTCGACCTCTGCCTCGGAGAGGCGGATGAGCTTCAGCAGATAGCAGATGTTAAAGACGGGAATCCACGAGCAGACGGCCGCCATAACGCGATGCTTTATGCCAAGCTGCACGGAGGTCGCGTAGACGCGGAGCATTCCCGCCCAAAAGATGACGGATTCGCAGAGGATTGCGCCCAAAAGCCCAAAAAGCCAGTATGCGCAAATGACGCCCGAGCCAAGCCCAAAGCCGCTCCAAGGCAGGAGCAGCAGATACGCCCGATAGGTAAAATACACCTGAAGCAGCGAGGTCACCGTGGCACTGCAGAGGAAGAGCCGCAGCAGCTCACAGCCGTTTGAGAGGGCGCGGAGCCGCTTGTCGGGGCGGGTCTTGCTCTGCGGGCGGCAGACAATCCACAGGAGGGCGAGCGTGCAGAAAATCGCGAGACAGCCCTGCTGCAGGCGCGAGGGCGCAAAGGCAAAGCGCAGTCCGAGGACGGAGAGCAGCGGCAGGAGGTTGGCGCTCAGAATGATTATTGCGCTGTAGGCACAGCGCCTCAGTGTTTTCATGTGCTCGCCTCCAAAAGCCCGACGCGGTTTTTGCGCGGGCCTTATTTTTCCCCGAGCTTATCACAAAGCGTCGGCAAATTCAATGAGTGCGATTTTGGCGTCGGAGATTTATTTGGAAAATTTTCCCTCTTGCTTGCGCCCGTGGGATGCCCCACAATTGCGGGTAACACAACAAAAGGGGATGGTTAAAAATATGGAAGTAAAAATCTATGGCTATGTGCGGGTGTCGTCAAAGGACCAGAACATCGACAGGCAGCTTGTCGCGATGGAGCAGTTCGGCGTGCCCAAGAGGAACATATTTTCCGACTGGCAGTCCGGCAAGGACTTTGACAGGCCAAAGTATGCGGCGCTCATGAAAAAGCTGCGCCCGGGCGACGTGATGGCGGTCAAGAGCATTGACAGGCTGGGGCGCAATTACGCGGAGATTTTGGAGCAGTGGCGGCTGATAACCAAGGAAAAGCGCGTGGAGATAGTCGTGCTCGACATGGCGTTGCTCGACACGCGCAAAAAGGACTCCGACCTCACGGGGACGCTCATTGCCGATATAGTGCTCCAGCTTTTGTCCTACGTCGCGCAGACGGAGCGCGAAAACATCCGCCGCAGGCAGGCGGAGGGGATAGCGGCGGCGCGGGCGCGGGGCGTAAAATTCGGCGCGCCGGAAAAAGAAAAACCGCCGGACTTTTCGGCGGTGAGGGAGCTTTGGGGGCGCGGGGAGCTGTCCGGCAGGGCGGCGGCAAGACGCCTCGGCGTCGCCCCAAACACCTTTTCGCGCTGGTGCAAGGGCAAATAATGAAAAAAAGGTCGAAAAATGGTAAAAAATGTAGACATTGTCGTCCATAATAGTAGACATT
>JAVVTL010000020.1:0-24233 GCA_036653715.1 Oscillospiraceae bacterium | reverse complement strand
TCGGTTGGCGCTTACATTATGTTATTACAGGCCGAAATTGCTGAAAAGGTCCTTTATGCGCTGCCAGAGAGTGTTCGCCGGGACGGCGGGGGGCGGGACATCTTCCTCGGCGGCGCCCTCGATGGCGGCGGTCTTGATGACGAACTGGACGGCGTCGCAGTTGGTGTTCTTGGCGGAGACGAAGGACTGCGGCGTGAAGTCGCCGTTATTGACGGAGCCAATCATCTTGTCGACCTCGTCGGGGATGGTCTGCGTCTCGTCGCTCAGGGTGCCTGCGCCCTCGGAGAGCTTTTTTGCGCCCTTGGAGAGGGAGTAGCTGCCGGTTGCAAGGCCGTTGACACCCTCCTGAAGTCCGTTCCAGTTTTCGGCAAGCGCGTCAACGCCGCCGGTATAGGCGACAAGCCCGTCGTGGAAGGCGGAATAGTTTTTGGTGAGCGAGCCGATGCCCTGCGCCAGCGTCGCGAGGCCGGAGAGGTCGGGGTTGGATTTCATGGCGGCGCTTATCTGCGTTGCCATGCCGCGCAGGGAGGCTGCAATCGTGTCCACAGAGCCCTGAAGCTGCGGCAGGGTGGTGGAGACAGCGGCAAAGGCGGCGGAGGTCTGCTGCCATGTGCCCTTGACGGTCTGGGCGGCGGTGTAGTTCGCTATGAGGGCGGAGAGGGCGGCGCTGCCCGGGTTTGCCGCCATGAGCGCGGCAATGTCTGCCTCGGAGACGGAGGCGGCGGGGATGCCCGCTATAGACTTCGAGAGCGCGTCATAGGCGAGCGTGTAGCCGTCAAGCAGCTGCTTCATGCCGGCGGAGACCTGCTCAAGTCCCGCCGCAAGCTGTGTGAGCCCGGCGGGGAGCTGCGCCAGCGCGGAGAGGTCGAGGGAGCCGCCGGTCTGCCCGGCGAGGCCGTCGTTTATCTGTTTCAGGCCGGAATATATTTGGGAGGAGGCGCTGACGATTCCGGCGGAGTTCGCGGAGATATCCGCCATGCCCTCGCCGTAGGATTTCGCGCCGGATTTAACCATTGCCGCGCCGACGGAGAGGTCGGCAGTGCCCTTGGAGAGGCTTGAAACGCCGTCGGAGAGGTCGGATACGCCGTCCGCGAGGTCGTTGAGGCCGCCTGTCAGCTCGGATACGTCCGGCATGGCGTCGCCCGCGGAATAGGGGACTGCGGCGATGGTGATGCCGCTCAGTTCAAAATTCTCCGCGTCGGCGGTGACGGTCATGTCGCCGTCGGTGCCGGGCATGACGACAAAGTTTGCCTGCTTGTCGCCGCCGGAGTTCGCCATTGTGGCACCCTGGGCCTTGATGTTGTCGCAGAGGTCTGTGTCAAGCGGGACGGAGACCTGAAGCATGTAGTTTTCAAAGAAGGTCGCGTCCGCCGCGTCATTTTTTGTGGTTTTGATGTTGATTAAGACCTTGCCGGTGGCGCCGCTGAGCTTTTCGGGGGCGACGACCTTGTTGTCGAGCTTATAGGTGACCTTGATGTTCCAAGGGAAGTCGAGGTTCACAAGCTCGCCCTGATAGTAGAAGCGGCCGACGGGCGCGGTCGCCGTAATCTTGCCGCCCTTGTAGGCGAGCAGGCCGCTGTCCGTGAGGTTTTTGGTGGAGGAATACGCGCCGTGGTGGGTGATTTCGCCCGCCTTGGTGACGTTGAGGATTGCCACGGAATAGGCGCTCTCCGGCTCACCGGCGGCGTTCAGCATGGCGTATATGACCTCCTCGGAGGAAGCGACGGTGCCCTTGTCCGCCGCGAGAGCGGATACACCGGAGAGCAGCATGCAGAAGGTCAGGCAGAGCGCGAGTATTGCGGATAGTTTCTTTTTCATTTTGTTGTTACCTCCTCTTTATAGAAATTGGCTTTGAGGGTCAGCTTTCCGGTCAGACGGTCGAAAAGCAGCAGCAGTCCCGGCAGGACGATAAGCACCAGCGTTAGTGAAAGCAGCGTGCCGCGCGCCAGCAGCATTCCAAGCTCGGAGACGACCTCGACAGAGGACTCGAAGTTCAGGCAGAAGCCGGCGGAGGAGAGAATCAGCGCGCTTGTCAGCACGGAGATGAAGTTCTCGCCGAGCGTGCCGACAACGGCCTCGCGCTTGCCCATGGTGAGACGGTTGCGCTTGTAGCCGTCGGTCATGAGGATGGCATAATCTATGGTGGCGCCGAGCTGGACGGTATTCATGACGAGATAGCCCATGTAGACCAGCGGCTTATCGGCGAAGTAGGGCACGGAGAGGTTAATCCAAATTGCGGACTCGATGACGAAAAGCAGTATGACGGGCAATGTCAGCGAGCGGAAGGTGACGAGCAGGGTCAGGAAGATGAAGATTATCGCGATGAAGTTCACCTTGCCGGAGTCGCCCGTTATAACGGTTTTGATGTCGCTCAGGTTGGCGCTCTGTCCGCAGGTCCAGCATTCGTCGTAGTAGTCTGCGGCGGCGGAGCGTATGGCGGCGACGGTCTCAAATGCGCCGTCACCCTCCTCGGCGGTATCGGTGTTGACGATGATGCGGGTATAGTTTTCGGAATAGAAGTTTGAGGTTATCTCGGAATCGAGGTAGCCGTCGGGAATCGCGCTGCCGACAGTCGTCACATAGGACATGACGCCGGTCACGCGGTCAAGCTCGCCGAGGTCTGCGCAAAGCTCGCGCTCACGGCCGGTGTCGCCCTTGGGGACAAGCAGGACGACGGCTGTGGACTCGCCAAAGAGGTCGTTTATGCGCTCGGTGTCCGCGCCGTAGCGGATTGCGGGGTCGGGCAGGCCGTTGCCGTAGAGGAAGTTTGCGCGGCTCTGCGCGAGGAAGCAGGGGCCGACAATCAGCAGCACCAGCAAAAGTGCGGGTACGCGGATTTTGAGGAGGCCGTGTCCGATGTTGCGGAATTCGGGGATGAGGCGCTTGTGCGTGGTCTTATCGAGCAGCTTCACACTGCAAAGCGCGAGCGCGGGCAGGAATATCATGACGGCGGCGTAGCTCAGGATGACGCCCTTGACAAGATTCAGGCCGAGGTCGCTGCCTATGCCGAAGCGCATGAACATGAGCGCGAGGAAGCCGAAAAGCGTCGTCACCGCGGAGGCGGCGATGGAGGCAAAGGACTGCTTCACGGCAAGACGCATGGCCTCATGCGCGTCGTCCGTCTCCTGCCTGAAGCGCTCGAAGCTGTTCAGAAGGAATATCGCGTAGTCGAGAGAGACGGCGAGCTGCAATATGGGGCTGACCGCCTGCGTTATAAAGGAGATGTCCGGCAGGAAGATATTCGAGCCGAGGTTTATGATGACAGCGACGCCGATGGTGAGCAGAAAGAGCAGCGGCGCAACCCAAGAGGTCGTTGTGAGTATGAGCAGAAGAACGATAATGGGCAGCAGAATTGCCATAGCGCCAAGCACCTCGCGCACGATGAGGTTCTGGGAGTTCGCTATGCTCATTGCATTGCCGGTTATCGCGCCCGTCTCGCCGATGATGTCGTAGATGGCGGCGGTGGCGTCCTTTTCGTCGCCCTCGGCGATGGTCACCTGAAACAGCGCCGAGCCGTCTTTGTAGTATTGCTCCACGGCCTCGGGAGGCGCCGCCTCAATCGGCGTTCTGAGGTCGAGCATGTCGTTCAGCCACATGATGTCCGTGACGCCGGGCACAGCCGATATGCGCGTTTTGTAGTCGAGCGCCTCCTCGAGTGAGACGTCGGGCACCATAACGCGAGCGTTCGGCACGGCAGCGGAAAACTCCCTGTCCATCACGTCCAAGGCTACCGTGGAATCGGAGTCCTCCGGCAGGTAGGCGGTGAGGTCGTAGTTGACCCTCACGCCAAAAAACAGGACGGCGCACATCACGGTGAGTACCCCCACGACCGAGATGACAGCCACCCTGTGCCTGAGCACCAAACGAGTCAAAGCATCCATATTATCCCCCGCAATCTAATCAACACACCGTTGATTTATTTTCATAAGCGTAGTATACTTACAGTGCGGCAATAATTCAACAGACAGTTATTTTAAAAATGCAAAATGTTCAACACTTGCCGAGCAAATGTTGGGCATCCTACAATACCAAATGTAAACTTTTTATGATGGGAGATATGGATATGTCCGACAAAAAGCAGGATGGGCGCATAAAATATACAAAAATGGTACTTCGTGACAGCCTCATAGCCCTAATGCGGGAGAAGCCGATAGCCAAGGTCACGGTGACGGAAATCTGTCAGGGTGCGGACATAAACCGCGCCACCTTCTACGCCCACTACGCAGACCCCTTTGCCCTGCTCTCAAGCATCGAGAACGAGATGATGCTGGATATCACCGAAAAGCTCGGCGACGCTTTCTCGCTCGAGGACACGGATTTGCCGGCGATTCTCGCGCGCGTGTTCGAATATATAAAGGAAAACTCGGTTGTCTGCTCGGTGCTGCTCTCCGACATGAGCGACACGGGCTTTCAGGCGCAGGTCGTGGCGATGCTCGCAAAGCAATTCATAGTCGAATGGACCACCATAAAATCCATCTCCCGCGAGGACGCGGAATACCTCTACACCTATGCCGCCATCGGCTGCGTCGGCCTCATCCGCAAATGGCTCACCGAGGGCATGAAAAAAACGCCGGAGAGCATGGCGGAGCTTGTGATGAAGCTCTCCAACCGCGGCTATTCCGCCTTCTGAAAATCGGGCGTATCCGCCTTTCGCTTACAGATATTGACATTCGACGCGATATATATTGACAGATGTTAAGGTTTGTGTTATTTTAAATTTAACATTTGACAGTGAGGACAGTTCATGATTTCGGCAGACAAAAAACTCGGACGCCTGATTGAGGTCGCCGAGCTTTACTACGAACAAAATATGACCCAAAGCGAAATCGCAAAGGCTCTCGGCATATCCCGCCCCCTCGTCAGCGTCCTTCTGACGGAGGCGAAATCCGCCGGCGTCGTGACCATCACCATTAACCGCGCGGAAAACCGCGAGCAGCTTGAGGCAAGGCGGCTCGAGGCGCGTTTCGGCCTCGAAAAGGTCGTCGTCATCCCCGACAGGAAATCGGGCGACGCCACCGATAACGCCATAGCCATTGCCGCCTACGACTTTTGCTTCGACAAAAAATCCTCGGAGCGCAGTGTCGGCGTCGGCTGGGGTTCTCTGCTCGGGCGCATGGCAGACTACGCCGAGGGACTTGAAAACGCCGCCGAGAGCAAGGGCCGCATTTTCCCGCTCATAGGCGGAATAGGTGCCTCCTACCGAGGCTACCACACCAACGAAATTGCGCGAATTCTCTCCGCAAAGTCCGGTTTGGCGGCAGATTACCTCTATATGCCCGCATTTTTTGACTCCGAGTCGGAGCTTGACTTCGCAAGGCACATGGAGACCTATCTCGCCTTAAACGAAAAATGGGAGCACATGGACTTGGCCCTCGTCAACATCTCCAACTACCCCTCCTATCCCGACCTCGGCGTCGAATACCGCTTCGCCAACCGCCTCTCAAAGGAAAACGCCGTCGGCCGCGTCCTCGCCCACTACTACGATGTCGGCGGCCGCATCATTGAAGCCACTGTCGATAACGTCATGCAGGCCTCCATAGAACAGCTTCGCGACGCGAGGTCCGTGACGGCGGTTTGCTCCTCGCATATCTGCCCGGCCTGCGCCGTCGGCGCAATTGCGGCGGGCTTTATCAATACCCTGCTCCTGCCGGAATCCTTGGCAACACAAATTTTGGAAATCGCGTAGGGAATCTGAATATATCCGAATCGGGTAGATTGTGCGAAACTCACAAAAGTTTTGCAAATCTACCCTTTTTTCTATTTTTCGCATAAAAGGTCTTGTAGAATAAAGTAGCACATGTTATTATAATCACAGAACTTGCAGCAAATAACATAACATTTGTTAATAAAGGAGGCGGCGAATTGAAATTAAGCGCAAAGCAATTCTCCGATATGCTCAAAAACGCCTGCGAGAGCGTTATCTCGGCGCAGGACGAGCTTACGGAGATAGATTCACGTTTTGGAGACGCCGACCACGGCGTGACCATGACCAAAATTGCGCAGGCAATCCTGACATCCTTGGGCGAGGGCGGAGCGGCCATCAAAACGACGCTCGACGACGCGGCTATGGCTGTCATGATGATAAACGGCGGCAGCGCGGTTCCCCTCTGGAACACCTACCTCGACGGCCTGATGGAAGGCGCGCCCTCGGGCGATTCCCTCGACGAGCAGCAGCTCAAGGCGATGTTTAAGCACGGCGCGGAGATGCTCTCGGCGCTCTCGAAGGCCAAGGTCGGCGACAAGACCATGATGGACGCCCTTCTCCCCGCGACGGACGCCCTGCTCGCCGCAGACGGCAGCATTGCCGACATAATGAATGCGGCTGCGGAAGCCGCCATAGCGGGAGCCGAGGCAACGCGCGGCTTCGTCTCGAAATTCGGACGCGCAAGGAGCTACGGCGAGCAGACTCTCGGCACACCCGACGCGGGTGCAATATCAATGAAATATTTCTTTGTGGGACTCCGCAAAGATATATTATAAAATGAGGAGGCTATTAACATGAAGATGAAGAAATTTATCAACAGCCCCGATACCCTTACGGATGAGCTGTTGGAGGGCATGGCACTGGCAAACTCAAGCATTATCGAAATTAAGAATCATATGGTCATTAACCGCGCGCTTGCAGGCGCTGACCGCGTCACCATCGTCACCCTCGGCGGCTCCGGGCATGAGCCTGCGCAGGCCGGCTTCGTCGGCGAAGGCATGCTGGACATTCAGGTCGTCGGCGATGTTTTCGCGGCTCCGAACCCCCAGAATGTCTTTGATGCAATCAAGCTTGCCGACAAGGGCCACGGCGTTCTGTTCCTCGTCCTCAACCACGCGGGCGACATGCTCTGCGGCAACATGGTCATGAAGATGGTCCAGAAAGAGGGCCTCAAGGTTCGCAAGGTCGTCACTCAGGAGGATATCTCCAACGCTCCGCGCTCCAATTCCGATGACCGCCGCGGCCTCGCCGGCGCAATCCCCCTGTATCATATCGCTGCGGCTGCCGCCCGCGAGGGCAGAACCCTTGACGAGGTTGCCGACATCGCTCAGAAGTATGCGGATTCAATGGCTACCATAGCTGTCGCGGCGCGCTGCGCCACCCACCCCGCCTCCGGTGCCGAATTCGGCGATTTGGGCGACGAGGACATGGAAATCGGCATGGGCCAGCACGGCGAGGGCGGCGGCGGACGTCAGCCTCTCAAGACCTCCAAGGACACCATCGCAATAGTCGCGAACGCGCTTGTCAAGGACATCCCCCTCCAGAAGGGCGACAAGGCCTTTGTCATGATAAACGGCTCCGGTGCCACCACCCTCATGGAAATGTGGATACTCTACAAGGACTGCGTCCACTATCTCGAATCCCTCGGCATCAAGGTTGTCGCCAACATGGTCGGCGAAATCCTCACCGTTCAGGAGCAGGCAGGCTTCCAGCTCAACATAGCGAAGTGGGACGACGAGACCATCGCCCGTTGGAACACCACCGCCCGCACCATAGCCTTCAACAAGTAAGAAAGGACTGATTCCCATGGCTGACGCAATCGGCAACAAGGCGGCTAAGGACTACCACCTTGAAACACCCGTGAGCACCGGGGGCTTCTTCGCCAAGGGGCTTGGAAACACGGACTGGGGCATGAAGAACCGCATCTCGCGCCTGTTCTCCCCAAAGTCCGGCAACACCGTAATGCTCGCCTTCGACCACGGCTACATAATGGGCTCCACCGCAGGACTTGAGCGTATGGATATCAGCATCGCCCCGCTCTGCGAATATGCTGACGTGCTTATGGGCACGCGCGGCGCAATCCGCTCCTGCATCCCACCCACAACCGGCAAGGCTGTCTGCCTGCGCGCGACCCACGACAGCTCTGTCCTGTTCGAGGACATGAGCAGCGGCTGCGGCCTCGGCCTCGACATGGAGGAAGCTCTTAGAATGAACGCAAGCGCCGTGGCAATCCAATGCTTCATCGGCGGAGCGGGCGAGCGCGACTCACTTGAGGTGCTTTGCAGAACCGTGGACGCCGGAAACCGCTACGGCCTGCCCGTGCTGGGCGTCACCGCCGTCGGCAAGGAAATGGCGCGCACCCCGCAGTACTTCATGCTTGCAACGCGCATTTTGGCGGAGCTTGGCGCTTCCGTCATCAAGACCTATTACTGCGATGACTTCGAAAAAGTCGTTGCGGCCTGCCCTGTTCCCATCGTCATCGCCGGCGGCAAAAAGCTGCCCGAGGACGAGGCGCTGACAATGGCCTACATGGCCATATCCGACGGCGCACACGGCGTGGATATGGGCAGAAACATCTTCCAGAGCGAACACCCCGTCGCAATGTGCCGTGCAGTCGGCAAGATAGTCCACGAGGGCTATACCGATAAGCGCGCCTTTGAATTCTACAGGGAGCTTGCGGGGGAATAAAAAAAGCGCCCGGCTTTTCATTGCGGGCGACAAAAAAGGGCGGCTGAAAAGCCGCCCGACACCAAACGTTTTGGCGGGACACATCTCGAAAACGGACCGCCGTGACGCGCATGGCACGCAATATTATACTACTGCAATCGGCAGAAAACAACATTATGTGCCATGTGATATCCGACAGGAAAACCAAAAATTTAGGGGAGGAATTACACATGACTTTCAAAAAGCACATGCCAATCGCACTCGTCATCGCCTTCATCGCCGCTGTCCTACAGGCGGTTGACCAGCTCCTTCAGGCAAATGTATGGCCCCAGTTCGCCGGCTACGGCTGGATAGCCTTCCAGGCTTGGGCAGTCTATTTCCTTGCCGGCTGCACCCCCAAGGGCGGCCTTCGCGGCCTTATCGGCTACGCGCTCGGCATCATCGGCTCCATCGGCATCTTCACCCTCGGCGGCTGGCTCGGCAAGCTCGGCCTCGGCTTTTGGGCAATGCCCGTCTGCCTCGTAATCGCCGTCACAGTCATCATGCAGCTTGAGATTGCCCCCGAGCTTTTCAACTTCGTTCCCTCTGTATTCGTCGGCGCCGGCGTTTTCTTTGGCATCACCTCCTATATCCCCACCACCGGCTATGTTCAGTCCGCCACCATCGAGATGGTCTATTGCGCCATCGGCCTGTTCTGCGGCTTCCTGACCATCTGCTTCAATAACTGGTATATCCCCAAGTATGTCGAAAAGACGGATGTATCCAAATAATCCCATAAATTCTTACGAGGAGGAAAAATAATGTCAGCTGAGTATATGCACATCGGTATCCCCGTCCTCAACAAAAAGCCCGGAATGGTCTTCAACGAGTGGGGCGGCTTCTGGGTCAACGAGAACGTTGACGACTACGACTATAAAATCGAGTATCTGAAATTCGAGGAGGGCACGCGCTTCCCCGAGATACTCTCAAAGCAGTTCCATGTCGCCTATAAAGTAGACAATATGGACCCGTATGTCGCGCAGGCACAGTGCGTTCTCTATGGGCCGGACGTTCTGTCCGAGACTGCCCGCCTCGCCTTCGTCGTGATGGACGACGCCATCATTGAGCTGTACGAGGAGAAATAAGCAACAAGTAAAAAATTACCGTGGACGCAAATGCGCTCACGGTAATTTTTTCGTTTGTTTTGTCAGGTCATAAACTGTTCGATTGCCTTGTTCAGCTCGGCTATCTCTGCGGAATCGCCGGTGGCGAGGGCATCGACCATGCAGTGCTCTATATGGTCCTTGAGGATGATTTTGGCGGTGTTGTTCAGGGCGGAGCGCACGGCGGCGAGCTGTACCAAAACCTCGGAGCAGTCGCGTCCGTCCTCCACCATTTTTTTGACGGATTCGAGGTGGCCTATGGCTCGGGAGAGCCTGTTGACCACGGCCTTGGTCTGGGTGTGCTCGTGCTTGTGCGGGTGGGCATGGGAATAGACGGTCCCATCCTCCGCAATGTGTTCATGCTCGTGCTCGGACATTTCCATCACCTCATGAGGATTCTACCGATTTTTGACATATTTGTCAAGCCGCCGTCAAAAAGCGCGGCCTCAATAGAAAAGACGCTTTTCAATCTCAAGCATGAAATTTTTGCGGTGCTGGATTATCTGCGTTGTCACGGCGAGAATGACGCAGGTTGTCAGAACATAGGGCGACCAGCCAAGGAACACGCAGGAGCGCAGATGCAGGTCAAAGGATATCTCGACAGCGAGCGCCAGTATGCCGATGGCGAGGAGGATAAGTCCGAGCCGCGCCAAAAATTTGCGCCCGCGTCCGTTTCGGAAAAGATATGCCAGCGTCAGCAGCAGCACGGAGAGCGAGGCCGAAATCGGCACTGCGACCGCTATGGCCCAATCTGCGCCGTTTGCGAGGAATATGGCGAGGAAAAACATGAGCGTCGCCGCGCAGTCGAGCGAGAGAAACAGCATTCTGCGGTATTTCCTTGCGTACAGCGGGAGAATCACCCAAACGGCGAGCACGGCTCCCGAGGCGAGGACATAGATGGACCAGGATATGCGGCGGGTGGTGAGCAGGTCGCAGAGGACTGTCACCGCGACGGCGAGCAGGAGCGAGGCGCTCAGGAGCGACGCGGCGTAGCGCCTGTCCACGCGGTGAAGAATGGAGTCCACGGCGGGCGGGTAGGGGCGCGTGCTCGTCTCGCTCCATGGGGCGCGGGGATTTATGACCTCCGTGCCGCAGAGCGGGCAGAGCTTTTCGCCGACGTCCAGCTCAACTCCGCAGTTTACGCAATATGACATTTTGTATGCCTCCTACCACTGATTGTTGCTTTCAAGCTTGACGTGTATGCCGAGCCGCACAAGTCGGCGGAAAAATTCCCGCTCAACCGAGCTGTCGGTTATCGTGCGGGTAAAGGTAAAATAGAGGGTGCCGTTGTAGGACAGCGCGGCGCACATGACACGGCTTCGCGAGAGCGGCCCGAGCATGACGTCAAGCCGAGTGACATAGCGTGACATCTCCGGCGGCAGGGTGACGCGGCCGAGATTCGTGAGCGTTGTGGAGGCCTTCCTGTCCCCGATGCGGGAGACGGCAACGCGCAGGACAAGGTTTTTGAGGAAGAGCGGCATAACGCGGAGAAAAATGTTTTTCTCCGAGCGGACGTTGGCGGAAAAGCGGGCGCGCAGGTTTTTCTCCGTCGCGTCGTGGCGCATGGTGCTGTGGACGGCGTTCAGCATCTCGTCAAAGCTGTAGGTGCCGAGGCGCGGGTCTATGCCGACGTTCACGAAAAGCGAGAAATTCCGCAGGGTCTCGCTCGGGAAAAAGGAACGGAGATTTACGGGGACGCTCACCCTGACGAGGCGAAGGCGGCGTTCCTGCTTGACGTTTCGGCGCTGGACGGTGTCCACGGCAAGAAGGAGCACGGCGGTGAGATATTGCGTCAGAGTGACGCCCTTGGCCTTTGCGCGCTCGAGCACCTCCGCCACGGGTATCATGCCGGTGGTGATATGCACGACGTCCGGCGGTTCCTTTTCGCCTCTGATATAATAGGCGTCCTTTTCGTCCCTTGCGGCCGCATGCGGGGTCGCATATCGCAGGAACGCGTCCTCAAGCTCGGAGGGCTTCGGCGGCTCGGAGCAGTCAAGTATGGCGGCGTCGCGGGGGATAACGGCTGCGTAGCGCAGCGTGAGATACTCGGCGACGAGTGTTTTGATGAAGCAGAGTCCGCCGTGCCCGTCCGTCAGCCCGTGAAAGGTCTCGACGGCGATGCGGCAATCGTGGAAGCGCACGCGAAACATGAAGCGCCCGTTTTCGTGCAGATTTATGCGGACGCAGGGGTTTGTCACGTCGGGTCCGACGGGCGGGATGCCGTCCGCGTGCTCGTAGTAGAACCAGAACATGCCGCGCCTGAGATGGACGGAGGTCCCGGGAAATCGCGGGAGAGTTTGGCGCAGTGCCTGTGTGAGCAGCTCGCCGTCCACAGGCTCCGTTAGGACTGCGGACATGCGAAACATGGACATCCAGTTGCGGCGCATAGTGGACGGATATATTTTAGCCGCGTTGTCCAGCTTCATCCAAGCTCCGGGCTTGTTAGCCATGCCTTATTCCTCCAAAAACTTTTTTATCTCCGCAAGAGCGGCGACGGCCTCGGGCACGCCGTAGAGCACATAGCCGTGCCACATGCCGTCCTCGACCGTGAGTGAGCAGTTGACGCCTGCGGCGCGAAGCCTGTCCGCGAGCATGACGGAGTCGCTCAGCAGCAGCTCGTCGCCGCCGACGAATATAAAACAGGGCGGAAAGCCCGCAAAGTCGCCAAAGAGCGGGGAGACGAGCGGGTCGCGCGTGTCCGGCGGCGCGTAGGCCTCCACAAAGCCGTCAATCTCGGCGTGGGTGAGGGATATGTCCGCCTTGAGGTTTGTCTCATAGCTTTTCCCGCTCAGCGTGAGGTCGGTCCAGGGGGAGAGCGGGATGAGGCGGGAGGGGAGCGGCATACCCATTGCCTTGAGCTTGAGGCAGAGGGCAAGGATAAGTCCTCCGCCGGCGGACTCGCCGATGAGCGAGATGTCGTCCGCGCGGCAGCCTTGGGAGAGCAGGTATTCGTAGGCGGCGAAAGCGTCCTCAAGCGCGGCGGGGAAGGGGTGCTCCGGCGCAAGACGGTAGCCGATGCAGAGCGTTCGGATGCCGACGGCGTCTGCCAATGTGCCGGCAAAACCGCGGGCGTAGCCGAGGCTCCCCGCAACATAGCCGCCGCCGTGGAGATACAGGAGCGCACGGCGGTCGTTATTGGCGAGCGCTATCGGTGTCGCGGCGCAGGCGGGGACGTCGCCTATTTCAAAATCGGTAAAGCGGACGCTGTCGGATACGACCTTTGCGCCGAGGTCGCCGAGCGCCTCCTGAAAAGCGCGGGAGTCCGAGACGCTGAATTTTGTGAAAAGGGGCTTGAAAAGCCGTATTTGCTCGCGGAGGAGCAGAGATATTAAAGCCGGCATGGGGCCTCCAAGATTTTTATTATGCGGACAAAAGGATGCGCGCATTTACTATAGTATAACACGAAATTCGCACCAAAGAAATAAAATTCCCGACAAACCGAGAATTACCCCGGTCGGTTTGTATACATTCACTCTCCCGATAATACATGGGCCGAAACTATTTACACAAGGCCGCAAGCCTGTTAAGAATATACTGTCAAGTTTTGTTGCCGGCAAGAGGAGCCGGTTGCGGAATGATAGAGAGAGTTTAAGAAAAAAATAGGGAGATGAAGGTTTGAAAACTGGTAAAATCAGCACAAGAGCGTATGTGACAATCCTGATAATGGGCGTTGCATATGCGGCAATTTACAGTATCCCGTACATCAAGAGTATCTTCTATGACGGTATGATTGCGCTTACCGGCACCACAAACGCGCAGCTCGGCCTGACAATGACCATCTATGGTCTGGGCGAGGTTCTCACACCGGGTATTGGCGGAATTTTAGCGGAAAAGTTTGATTACAAAAAAATCATACTTATTTCCCCGATGTTCACGGCGGCGGCGTGCCTTGTGCTCGCGTTCTTCCCGTCCTATACCATGGTTCTCATCGCATGGGTTGTCGTGGTTTTCTCCACGCTGTTCATGATTTGGGGCAGCCTTTTCAAAGCAATACGACTGCTCGGCTCCGACTCCCAGCAGGGAACGATAAACGGCCTTTACGCGGCGGCAATGGGCCTTGGCTATCTGATAGTAAACGTTCTCGGAATTTTCCTTTACGACAAGTATGCGGAGACAAACCCCGCCTACGGCATGCAGGTCGTCTTTGTCGGCTTTGCTGTTGTCATCGTGGTTTTCAGCATACTCTCTTACTTCTGCCTCAAGGCCACTCCCACCGTCTGCGAGGACGAAAAGGCCGAGGAGACAAATGTTTTCAAGGCTTTTGGCGTAGTTGCGAAGGAAAAGGGTGTTTGGTTCTTCGGCGGACTCATGTTCTTCCTCTATTCCACAAACATCTCGATGCAGTACTTCACCCCGTACTTCAGCGACGTCCTTGGCGTCTCCGTGGTTTTCGGCGGCGTGCTTGCAATCGTGAGACAATACGGTATGCGCTTTATCGCCGGACCTCTCGGCGGAAAAACCGCGGACCGCATAGGCTCAATCGCAAAGGTCATGGTCGTCAGCTTCGCGTTTATGGCTGTATCCATAGTCTTGGTCATATTCCTTCCGAACGGCCTTCGCACAGTCACCTTCATGGTCGGCCTGCTGCTGATGCTCGCGTTTTTCAACAACGTCGGCATGGGCCTGCAGTACGCCATTATTTCCGAGGGCAAGGTGCCGCGCGTCTACACTGCGGCTGCCATCGGAATGGGCACAATGCTCGGCTATTCCCCCGACATCTATCAGCATGTGCTTTTCGGCAGCTGGCTCGATAAGTTCGGCGCCGCCGGATACACATACATATTCATTTACGGCCTTGTCTCCGCAGTGCTCGGCGTCATCCTCATGCTTGCCATGCTGCACTGGAAAAAGACCGAGTCCTACAAGCTCAAGGTTATGTAACGTCAGGTACTGCCGCGGCAGAACCTGCTCGCTCGGCAAATATATATGTTAGGAGAATTACCGTGGAAAAAGTCAAGCTCAGCGTTGAGCGCTGCAAGGGTTGTTATCTCTGTGTAGCGAACTGCCCGAAGAAAGCGATAAGCGTTTCGAATTACACGAACAAGAAGGGCTATGTCACCGTAACCGTCAACCACGACCTGTGTATAGGCTGTGGGACGTGCTACACGATGTGCCCGGATCTTGTCTACGAAATTCTGTAAGAAAAGAGGGAATACAGCTTAATGGAAACAGTTTTACTGAAAGGAAACGAGGCACTCGTTGAGGGAGCCATTCGCGGCGGTTGCCGTTTTTACGCGGGCTATCCGATAACGCCTCAGACCGAGATATTGGAAAACATGTCCTTCCGTCAGAAAGAGGTCGGAGGGGTATTCATCCAGGGAGAATCCGAGATAGCGGGCATAAACATGGTCATGGCGGCAAGCGCCCTCGGCGCGAGAGCGATGACGTCCTCGTCCGGCCCGGGATTTTCACTGAAGCAGGAGGGCATAGCCTACATCGTCTCGGCCGGTCTTCCCGCCGTCATAGTCTGCGTTCAGCGCTTCGGAATCGGCGACGGCTATATCTGCGCCGGTCAGGACAACTATTGGCAGGTCTGCAAGGGCGGCGGAAACGGCGACTATAAGCTCATAGTCCTCGCCCCGAACTGCGCTCAGGAAAATGTGGACATGGCATATAACGCGTTTGAGATGTCCGAAAAATATATGCACCCCGTCGTCATCCTCTCCGATGCCGGCGTGGGACAGATGATGGAGCCCTGCGAGCTTCCCGAGCCAAAGTTCCGCTCTATAGACGACGCCCCCTGGGCGCTCAAGGGCTGCAAACCCGGCGAGGCAAACAAGGTCATCACCGACTGCACATATTTCCAGGAGATAAACCAGTGGAACAAGGAATACATCGCAAAGATGCGCAAAATACAGGACGAGGAGCAGCGTTGGGAGTCGATTGAGACCGAGGACGCGGAGCTTGTCTTTGTGGCGTACGGCATTTCCTCAAGAATTGCCGAGGGCGCCGTGCGTATGGCTCGCGAGCAGGGAATAAAGCTCGGACTGATTCGCCCGATAGTGCTGTGGCCCTTCCCCAAAAAGGCGTTCAAGCAGCTCACGGGCAGCGTGAAGGCGCTTGTCACCGTCGAACTTAACATGATGGGCCAAATGCGTGAAGACGTTATTCTCGCAAGCGGCGGAAAAATACCGGCGTACACATATGCTGCGGCGCAGAACGTGCCGGAGCAGGAGGAGCTTGTCGCATTTGCGAAGGACATCCTTGCCGGCAAGATAAAGGAAGAGGAGGTGTTCTGACATGGCTGCAAAAAAAGCTCCTGCGGTTATGAAATGCGAAAACACGTTTTGCCCCGGTTGCGGACACTCCATCTTTGACAGGCTTCTTGGAGAAGTGCTTACCGAGATGGGTGTCTTAGGTGATTGCATTGCCTGTTCGGATATAGGCTGCAACCATATGTTCCAGTATTCGATGAATCTTGACGTTGTTGTGCCCCCTCACGGGAAAATGGGCGCGGCGATGACGGCGATGAAGCATGTTCGCCCCGACAAGTACATTTTCACGATAGCCGGAGACGGCGGCGCCTATGCAATCGGCATGGGCGAGACAATGACTGCCGCAATGCGCGACGAAAATGTGACCTTCTTTGTAATGAACAACAACCTGTTTGCCATGACAGGCGGTCAGATGGCCCCGACTACCGAGCCGAACCAGAAGAGCGCCTCGACACAGGCAGGACGCGACCCGAGCGTTGACGGAAAGACCTTTGACGTTGTCAGAGCTATGGGCAATATGGACATTGCCTATCTTGCGCGCGCCGCCGTCACCTCTCCCGCGCGTATCGCACAGGCCAAAAAGTATATCCGCAAGGCACTTGAAAAGCAGGCAAGGGGCGAGGGCTTTACGCTCGTCGAATTCCTTGTGCCCTGCCCGACGAACTGGGGCCTGACGCCGCAAAAGGCTATGGAGCGCATTGAAAATGAGCTTATTCCCCGCCATCCGCTCGGCGAATTCATTGATAGGGGAGGGGACAAATAATGGAAAAGCAAATTATTTGCGCAGGCTTCGGCGGTCAGGGAGTTTTGACTGCCGGCAAGCTCCTCGTTATAGCTGCATACGACAACGGCCTCCATCTCACATGGTCGCCCTCCTATGGCAACGAGATGCGCGGCGGCACCGCCAACTGCAACGTTGTCATCAGCGACAAAAAAATTGCCAGCCCCTTTGCCAAGCACCCCGTTATAGTGCTTGCCATGAACCAGCCGTCAGTTGACAAGTATCTTGACGCCATTCCTGCCGGCGGACATATTTTCGTGAACAGCTCTATTGTAGACAATGACTACGAGTACGGCCGCGATGATATATCCATCGTCAAGGTCCCGGCGACAGAGCTTGCAAACGGCCTCGGACAGCCGAACAGCGCGAACATTGTCATGCTCGGCTCCGTCATACGCGAGACGGCCCTGTTTACCAGGGATGAGTTTGTAAACGCCATGTGCGGTTACTTCGAGAAGGCCGGCAAGGGCAAATACAACGCAAAGAACGTTGCGCTGTTTGAAGCCGGCTACAACTGCAAGGACTGACAAAAAGCAAATGTCCGGTATCGCCAAACCCGATACCGGACATGCCCATAGGCTTATAAGTCGGCGGTCAGCGAACTGCACCGCCGTTTAAGAAAAAAGTGAAGTTTTGGAGAGAAACGTCAAAATCGCAGCAGCTAAAGTCTGCGCGATAGGCTTGAGGAGGAAAGAGGAGGAACCAAGTGAATATTCTGGATATCCTAATAATATTCGGCTACCTTGCGGCAATGCTCGCAATAGGAATGTATGCAAATAAAAAGCAAAAGAACCTTGAAGACTACTATGTCGCCAGCAAAAGCATCGGCGCTTCAACCGTCATGTGCCTGTGGGTATCATATTGGGTTGGCGGAGCGACAATGCTCGGCACTGTACAGCAAACCTATGATTTCGGCATCTCCGGCGGCACCTATCCCATAATAGTGGCGCTCGGCCTGCTGATTTTCGGAGTAACCTTTGCCGGAATGCTCAACAAGCTCGGCACAAGACTCAAGTATATCACGCTCCCCGATTTGATTCGCGACCGCTATGACGAACGCTCCGGCATCGTCTCGGCAATCACGATGATAGTGATATATGTTGCATATACGGCGGCTCAGCTTGTCGCCTGCGCCTCGATAATTCACGTTCTTTCGGGCTGGTCGCTCGGCCTGTGCTATATTGTTTCTACCGCCGTTGTGGTAATCTATACCTCCATAGGCGGATTCTTGGCGGTCACATATACGGACTGGGTACAGCTCGGTATCCTCATTGTCGGCATTTTTGTCATCGCGCTTCCCGTGGCGATGTCGCGCGCCGGCGGTCTGGCGGCCATAAATACCACAGTTCCTCCGGAATTTTTCAGCCTGCGCAACAGCTCAATTTCCGGAATTGTGGCGATGTTTATAAGTACCGTGCTCTGTTTCTACACGAACATGGACAGCTTCACCCGCTGCTTCGCGGCGAAAAGCCCTCGAGACGCGAGAAACGGGACAATTTGGGCGGCTGTGCTGGTGTTTATCATCGGCCTGCTCACAATGCTGCTCGGTTTCTGCGCCAAGGTGATACTGCCGGGTCTTGAGGACAGCTCAAACGCGCTCGGTCTCTTGGTCTTCGATATGTTCCCCGGCGGAATGCGCGCGCTCGTGCTGATGGGCGTTCTCTCGGCGGCGATGTCCTCCGGAGATATATGCATCCTTACCGCCTCGGCGAACCTCACCAATGATATCTACAAAAAATACCTGAACAAGGACGCCTCGGACAAGCACCTTGTACGCGTGGGAATACTCGCCTCCCTCTTTGTGGGCGGACTGTCGGCTCTGCTGGCGTGGTTTATACCCAACGTGATAGATGTTCTGTTCATAGGCATTAACGTTGCGTCGGCGACACTGTTCTTCCCGATAATCGGTGGTCTGTTTTGGAAAAAAGCCAATAAGACCGCGGCGTTTTGGAGCACGCTCGTCACCCTCGTCGTGGTTTGTCTGTGGTCGATTGCAAACAAGGTCGGCGCAGGCGGAATCTTTGCTCTTGACTCGGTTTATCCGGGACTGCTCTGCTCGGGCATTCTGTTCTTCAGCATATCCATCCTCAAACCGGCGGATAAGACGGAACAGAAGCGCATTGACTCCTTCCTCAGCATGATAAAAACGGACGCCGAAGAAAAATAAGCTACACATTCGCATAAATTCCCGCAAAAAAATGACGACAAACGCGATTTGCACCTCAACAAATCGCGTTTGTCGTTTAATTAACGAAGCTTCGACCGAATTTCGCTTAAAAACTATTTATTATTACAAAAAGTGTGTTATAATAGTAAAATACGCTTGAGTGAAATGGATGGTGTGACAATGAGCAGCGGGAAAAAGCCATTTAACATGGAACAGTACGCATACGATGAAATAAAGAACGCCATATTCAGCGGCGAGTTTGACCCGGGTATGAGACTCTATGAGGATGCCCTGGCGGAACGCCTCGATATGAGCCGTACTCCGATACGCAAGGCGATGCAGCGTCTTGAGAGCGAGCTGATTCTTGAGTCGGTGGACGGAAAAACAGGAATGCAAATATACCGACCCAAAAAAGAAGACCTCCTTGGTCTGACGGACGTGCGCGTTCAGCTCGAGTCCTTGGCTCTGGCAAATGCGATGAGCCACGGCGGCAAGGAACAATTCTTTCCGCTTCTGCGCGCCAATGAGCAGCTCCGCGCCGCCATCGCGGAGAACGACATTTCCGCAATACTCAGCCACGACGGGGAATTTCACAGCCTGCTCTACGAAATATCAAGCTCCAAATGGCTGGAGGCAACAGGCCATCGCATCAACGACTGCTTTGCCCTCTACAGAATGCTCTACCTTCAGAATTTGCGCGACGGCTGGGACGAAGCCTACAGCCAGCACATGATGATATATAACCTCATCATGGCAAACAACATGAACGACGCCATAGACCTGCTGAAATATCACATCAACTACTACAAATGGAAGCCCGGCTGCATCCTGAGCGAGACGCTCGGCATGTGAGACCTCAAAAAAACAAACCGCTGTTTTCGCCCGTGAAAACAGCGGTTTTCTTATATGTCGAAGTGTCAGTCCCTGTCGTAATAGTCTTTGGAATTTGTAAGTATACAACATGCCGACATTGGATATATTACAACCTTTTTCGGGGAGCCGTCGTCCACGAGTGCGAGGACTTCCTCCCATTTGCGTTTGTATACAGCGCCGGAGCACTCGGAGAGATACATGCTGTCGCGTATACCTCGGACGGTGTTTTGGGCAAAAACGATGCAGTTTTTCATTTTCGGCGTCTTGTCATAGTATCCGGACCACATCCAGCCGCCCGGCTCGCTGTGTCCCCATTTGTCGTAAAGGTAGTGCGTGGCAGGCCCGAAGGGGGAGTTTGCCGCGAGAATGTAGTCGCCGCCGTCCTTCATAGAGGCAATGGTCTCGGGCGTGTAGCCGCAGCAGGCTTCGGCGGGCTTGAGGTAGACGTTGGAGATGACAAGGTCGCAGTCCGGCACAAAGTCCGCAAGATAGTGCGTGGCTCCGTATTCGGAGGCGGCGCGGCCCTCGGCGACGACGTCGCCGGCAAAGAGCGCGCAGACCTCGCCGTGCCCGTTGATAATGGCGTCTATCTTGAAATCAAGGCCCATCATCCTTGCGGCCTCCTCCGCGTCGTTTTTAATCATCGACTCGGGGTTGCCCATGTTGAAGGACTTCAGGGAGGTGTAGCTGTGGTTCTTCTGTATGGTTCTGATGGAGGAGACGCCGGGGAGCACTATCTTGGCCCCACCGCCGAAGCCGTAGAAGGCGTGCGCCATGCTTGAGCCTATGGCAATCTTGTAATCGGCGGACATGACGTCAGCATTTATCTCAACAGGTACCCTGTGAGAGGTGTTTCCGAGGAAAACGCAGTTGGTAAAGGCGTTGTGGTTATAAATTTCAAAATTCTCAACGATGTCCTCGCCGAGCTTGTGAACGAATTCCGACCTGTTCATGACGCCGTGCGCGCCTATTGCCGCGACAAACCAGATGTTTTTGTTTTCGACGCCCGCATTGTTCAGCTCGGCGATAACGTGCTTTGCAATCAGACCGGTAGGCGTGGGCCTTGTGATGTCGTCAAAGATTATCACGGCGGATTTTGCGCCGGCTGCGCCCTCGGCTATGGTCTTTGCGCCGATGGGGCTGTTTATCCGCGCGTGCAGCTGCTCGGCGGTGAGGGCGGGCGTGTCAAAGCCGCGGATTTGCGAGACATGGACGTCCCAGTTGTCAGGTAGAAAGACATTGATAGGTTCATCTCCGTAGAGACTGTTGGACGGTAGGTCGTAATACATTTTTCTGCCTCCTCAAATAGCTTCATGATGTAAATATTATATAGAATTGTCACAGTTTATCAATGGATTCTGCCCATTAATACCCAAAACGAAGATGTATACACAATCAGGGCGGTATACTTTTGCCGCGAGCGTATACAAGGACAAAAGCAATTGCCATTTGGGATATTTATTGTAATATGAGAGTATCAAACAGGCAAACAAATTTCATTCAAAACAGTCGGAAGAGGAGAGAAAATAATGAAGGTAGTTTTCGCAGAATGTGAACTGACCATGGGACGCGACACAAGCGTCGAGGTCGCCATGTGCCCTCCGGGCACCGAATTTGTCACCGCGTTTCTGGACCACAGCAAAGAGGACAACTCCAAGTTCTATGAGGATATCGCGGATGCGGACGTGCTTTTGAACTCCTACATCTATTTCGGCAAGAAAGAGATAGACGCGCTCAAGCATTGCAAGTGCATCTCCCTGCAAGCCACGGGCTACAACGAGATAGACATGGAATACGCCACACAGAAGGGCATATGCGTTGCCTCGATACTCGACTATTGCACTCAGGAGACAGCCGAAAACGCTTTCACGCTGATGCTCTGCGTCCAGCGCGCGATAATGACCTATAACAGAAGCGTTCAGATTGACAGGATTTGGGACGTCAAGGCGGCCTCTCATCTGCAGCGCATAGAGGGTCAGGTCATGGGCATAGCGGGACTTGGCCGCATCGGTCAGTCCGTGGCCCGCAAGGCTCTCGGCTTTGGCATGTCCGTAATAGCCTACGACCCGTTCCTGCCCCCCGAGATTGCCGAGAATATGGGCGTAAAGCTCGTTGACAAGGACACGCTTCTCAGCGAGTCCGATGTAATCTCCATACACATGAACGCAACCCCCGATAACGTCCATTTCCTCGCGATGGATGACTTCAAGAAGATGAAAAAGCATCCCGTCATAGTCAACGAAGGCCGCGGGCCCATGGTCAGCGAGGACGCGCTCGTCTGGGCGCTCGACAACGGCGTGGTCAGAGGCGCGGGCCTCGATATGCTCGAGCAGTCCGAATTCCCCGATTTGACCGAGAACAGACTTCTTGGCAGGGAAAATGTCATCATCACCCCGCATGCCGGCTATTTCTCGGACATGTCCGACTATCTGCTGTGCAAGCTCTCCATGGAAAACGCCCTTCTCTGCTACGAGGGCAGATACAAGGAAGCCAAAGTAGTCCGCAACGGCATAGGTCTTTAAGTAAACAAAAATCCTCCGGCTATGCCGGAGGATTTTTATTTAGCCCGTCAAAAAAGCAGTATCCGCCCGATTGAACACGGGGGAAAAGTTTGAAAATGGGGGCGACAGCCCCCTTTTCATTTAGAATCCCCGCCGCAAACAAAATCCACCGGCACAGCCGGTGGATTTTTGTTGGTGGCGTCAGAATATGAGGCCGGCTTTTTTTGCGTTGAAGCGCAGCTCATCTCGGAAGTCGGGGTGGGCTATTTCGATTAGCGCGTTGGCGCGGTATTCAATCGTTTGGTTTTGCAGATTGGCGACGCCGTATTCGGTCACGACATAATGCACATCGGTTCTTGGTGTGGTTATGGCGGTGCCGGGCGCGTGAGTGAAGGCAATTTTGGAAATCTTCGACCCGTCGGATTTTTCGGCGGTGGAGCGGAGAACCATAAAGGACTTGCCGTTTTTTGAGCGCTGTGCGCCGCGCACGAAGTCGAGCTGTCCGCCTATGCCGCTGTACTGCGTGAAGGCAAGGGACTCGGAGGAAACCTGCCCGAGTATATCGACGGCAAAGCAGGTGTTGACGGATACATAATTGTCAATCTGCGCGACGGTGAAGGGGTCGTTTATCCATTCCATGGGCATGTTAAAAATCTTGGGGTTTTTCGCCATGAAATCATACATCTCCTGCGAGCCGCTGCCGAAGCCGAATACGGTGAGGCCTCTGTAGAGATTCTTCTTGGAGTTGTTGACGGCGCCCTTTTTCGTGAGGTGCATCATCGCCTCCACATACATCTCGGAGTGTATGCCGAGGTCCTTGTGGTTCTCAAGTGAATATCCGACGGCGTTCGGCGCGGCGCCTATGCCGAGCTGGATGCAGGCGCCGTTCGGAATAAGCTCGGAGACGTAGCCCGCGATGGTATTGTCAACCTCTGTGGGGACGGGGGAGGTGAAGGTGGGCAGCTCGACGTCCGCTTCGACGACCGCAGTGAGGCGGCTCATATTTACGAAGCCCCTGTCGCTGTATATCCAGGGAACGTTTTTGTTTACCTGAGCGATGACGACCTGTGCCGTCTGAAGGACATACTCAACATCGACGGGTGCGAGTCCGAGGGAAAAGTTGCCGTCCTCGTCCGGGGGCGAGACATTGAGCAGCGCGACGTTGGGCTTGGCGACATTTCTGTAAAACTCGTTTTGTCTGTGATATTGGGTGATAACGGCTGTCATCTGGCAGCCTCTTTTGACGGCGGCTCTCTCGCTCCAGCCGTAGAAGGTGCATACGCGGTGGAAGTGACCGTTCATTACCTCCGGTTGGTACAGGTTTACATCGGCGTCATAGTAGTCGCCGTAGAGCCATACGTCCTCTAATTCTTTGTATCTGTCGCCAATGGCGTTCAGCAGCGCGAGGGGCGCGAAGCTTGTGGAAAACACGCGATCGCCTGATTTTATCAGCTTTGCGGCATCGGCGGCGCTCATATTTTTGCGGTTGTAATCATCTCTCCATGACATTTTTATTCCTCCATTGCCTCGGGCACATTTAAGTGTGACGGCGGTCGCCGCCTGATTTTTATATTATAGAGGCGGAGATTGAATGGCAAGAGCTTATGCGTTTGTATACAGTGGCCTAAAAAGTATACCGCGCCCCCCGTCAAGCCCGCGCACAGGTTGCGGCTGTACGCTGCATCGAGAGCGCAAAAGCATAATTTGCAAAAAACTCAGGCGCGCAAGGAATCGGCTGCTTAAGTTTTTTGTGGGTTTTATCGGATTTTCGGCAAGTGTACTTGCAGCACTTGAATAAAATACACCACCTGATAAAAGGGCGGTGTTCGAAAATGCTTACCAGCGCATTCATGTTGCTTATGTCCAGCGCATTTCTGATGTTGCGTCTCGGCCCCTCGGGCGGGTCGTTTCCGAGGCCCCTCTCCGCAGAGGAGGAGCGCCTCTGCGTCGAACAATGGCTTGCCGGCGACCTCGAGGCGCGCAACACCCTCATAGAGCACAATCTCCGCCTCGTGGCGCACATTATCAAGAAGGGAGGAAGCGGAAGGAGAATTTCGGACGTTCAAAAACGACCCCGCAGGGGTCGCCGAATTTCAGGTGAATTTCCAAGCGCACTTGTTCCTTCGTGCTGCCGATTTTGACGACGATGTGGTCTAAAATTGTGCTTGTCAGCTCGGAGTCGA
>JAVVTL010000019.1:13176-24581 GCA_036653715.1 Oscillospiraceae bacterium | reverse complement strand
TATTAGGGCGGCGGAGAAGGGGGGTTCGTTGTCGAGCATGCAGCCGTGGCCGCCGGGGATTACGGACTCGGAGTAGGTGCCGCCGGCGGCTTTGTATTTTTCGAGGACATACCGGGTCTGCGCCAGCATGGGCTGTGGCGGGCAGGCCGGCTCCCCCGGCCAGCCGGGGACTGCGCCTACCTTGCCGAGATAGGCAAGGTCGCAGAGGCTCGTGTCCGAAACCATGATGTCCTGCGCGCCCCTTATCCAGAGAATCGGCGGCTTTTGCGCTATATCCGCGAGCGCGGAGAGGTCACAGAAATTCGGCGCCATTGTGTTGCATATGCCCCTGTCGCCGGCTGCGAAAAACGGCCAAACCGCCGCCGCGGCGCTGTCGCCGGGGTACAGCCCCTCGCCGAGCTTCGTGCTCAGGACGCCGTCGATATACAGCTCCTTCAGCTCCGGGTCGATTTGGAACGGCGGCGCGACATAGACGGTGTCGAGGACCTGCGCTATGAACGCCCTGTCGCCTTTTTCGATGGCTGCGACAAGCTGCGGATTGGCGCAGCCGCCACCGCTCGCAAGCCCGAGCGGCTGAAGCTTTTTGCCGTCCTCGTCATAGGTGCCGCCGAAGCCGAAGGGCGAAAGCGGCGCCTCAAGGATGAGCTTTTCGAGCTTTTCGCCGTGGTCAATGGCATACTGCATGGCGACGCCGCCGCCGAGCGACCAGCCTAACAGCGAGAAGCTGTCCCAGCCGAGCGCCTCGGCAAGCGCATCCGCATCGTCCGAAAAATCGCGCATGCCGCGCGTGGCGTCAACCGCGAGCGCCTCGCTGTCGCCGAAGCCGCGCATATCCGGGGCAATCATGTCAAACCGCTCCTGCAAGCGCTTCATCAGCGGGTGGTAGAAAACGGCGGATGAGGCGTTGCCGTGGATGAGCATGAGCTTTGGCAGGCCCGGCTTCCCTGCCCTGTAATATGTTGTCTCAAGCCTTGAGGTTTGAATTTTTTCCGGTTTGAAGTACATGTTTTATTCCTCCGTTGAACTCGGGTCGTCACTGCCGAGAAACTCAAAATCAACCTCCACGCGGAAATTCATGTCCTTTTTCTTCTCGCCTTCGCCCGCGTGAAGTATGGGCTGTTCCTTCGTGAACATCCCGCCGTCCAGCAGCTTCATGACCTCGTCCGTGACGTAGTCGAGGTCTACCGTCTCCTCGCTGAACATGCCGTATTTTAGACCGAGGAAGTTTGATATGCCCATCATCGTATAGGCCAGCACAACGCTGTCGATGTTTCTGACCTCGCCCTTTTCCTTGGCGGCGTCCAAGCCGCGCAGGTAGGAGGCGCAGAACGTCTCGTAGTAGTCCATAAAGAGCTTGCGGTCCACATAGAGGGACTCCCAAATGATGTTGTAGACATAAGGGTTTGCGAGGACGAACTCCAGCCAGGCCTTCAATCCGGCGCGCTCGGAGTCGCGCCTTGTGGAGCAGGCTTTGATTTTCAGGGCAAGCTCCTTGCGGATTTTGTGGCTGAATTGAAGGAGCAGGTATCTGTAGAGGCTCAGCTTGCTGTCGAAGTAGACATAGAAGGTACCGGTGGCGACGCCCGCCAGCTGGGTTATCTCGGCGATGTTCGCGCCGTAGTAGCCCTTTTCGTATATGAGCTGAGCGGCGGCGGAAAGGATATTGTTGAGTGTTTCCACTCCTTTTTTTGTCCTTGGCGCTTTCAACAGGTCGTTCATGTCGTCCTCCGAGGCAAAAGTTAAGTTACTGTGCTTTATGTTCAATTATAATACTTTTTGTCGCGTCTTTCAAATTATATCTCGCAAAGACGAACTTTCCTGTCCCGCCCGCCCGAAGCGGCTTCGGAGGGCGTATTTTTTTGTGTTCACACGATGGTGTATTTTGCCTTTACGGAATCGGCGAAGCCGAGGATGAGCGCCGCAAACAGCATGGGCTGCTCGTACATCGAGGCGTGCCCGCTGTTTTGGATGGCGACATAGTGGCTGTCCGAAATGTTGTCGGCGAGATATTTTTGTTCCGCCTCGGGGGTGAGATAATCCTGCGGGCAGGAGACTATGAGCGTGGGACAGGAAACCTCGCCGAGCCTTTGGCGCACGTCATAATTTTCCGAGCTGTCGGTGAGCCTTATCATGGCGGCGATGAAGTCCCTGTTTCCGAAGACGGGCAGCAGGGTCTTTTTTCTGTTTTCCATCCAGTCGTTGTGCTCGCGGTAAAACTGCGGGGAATATATGACGGGTATGGCGGTGTGGTAGTATTGCTCCGCGTCCCCGGCGGCAAGATTCCAAGCCCTGCCGATATCGCGCAGCCAAGGCCCCGTGGCGGCGGTGGCGTTAAAGAGCATCAGCCGCTCGACCCTGTCGGGATGCAGGATGGCGTATTCGAGCCCCACCTCGCTGCCGTAGGATATCCCGGCTATGCAGACCCTGTCAAGCCCAAGCTGCTCCAAGAGCGCATCCACAAGCCGCAGCTGAACGGAATGGTCATACGGCTCCGTCATCTTCGAGGATTTGCCTTGGTCTATCAGGTCCGCAAGAATCAGGAAATTCTGCGCCGAGAGCGGCTCGATAAATTCCTTCCAGCTCGCGCAGGACATCATGATGCCGTTCAGCAGCAGGAGCGGCCTGCCCGCGCCATAGGTCTCGTAGTATACGGTTTTTCCCTCAAAAGCAAATGTTGCCATATTATCGCTTCCCTATCACGCCGCAGGCGAGCGCCTGCTCCCAAAGCTCCTCGCGGAACTTGGGGTGGGCGATTTCGATGAGCGCCGCCACGCGCTCGTTCAGGTTTGTGCCGCGCAGGTCCGCCGCGCCGAACTCGGTGATGACGAGGTCCACGTCGTTGCGGGAGAGGGTCACGGCGGCGCCCGTCTGGAGCTGGGACACGATTTTGGAGACCTCGCGCCGCTCGTCGGAGCCGGGAACCTTCACCATGGCGGTGGAATAAAGGGCGATAATCGACCGCCCGCCCTTGGACATTTGCGCCCCGACGGCGGTGTCCGACTGCCCGCCCGTGCCGGAAAATTGGCGTGAGCCGATGGACTCCGACGCGCATTGACCGGTGAGGTCAACCTCAAGGCTGGTATTTATGGAGATTTGGTTGTCGTTCTGCGCGATGACGTAGGGGTCGTTTACCCACGCGCCGTCATACAGCCCGACGCCGGGGTTTCTGTCGATGAAGCGGTACAGCTCCGCGTTGCCGAGCGCCATGGTCGCGACCATTTGTCCCCTGTTTATCTGCTTGCGCTTGTTTGTGACGACGCCGAGCTTCACAAGCTCCGCCATGCCGCTCGTTATCAGCTCGGTGTGGATACCGAGGTCATTTTTCTCCTTGAGGCAATCTGCCACGGCGTTGGGGATGCCGCCGATGCCGAGCTGTATACATGCGCCGTCCGGCACAAAGCCCGCGATGGTCTTGCCTATCGCCCTGTCCCTGTCGTTAAAGGGCGTGTCGGGTATGACGGGCACGGGGTAATCCGCCTCGATGAGATAGTCAACCTCGGAGAAGTGGAGCACGAGGTCGCCGTAGGTGAAGGGGAAGTTGGGGTTAATCTCCAAGATGGTAATATCCGCCGCCTCCATCATCCTGCGCTCGTAGGTGTTGGAGGTGGAAAGGGAGATATAGCCGTGCTCGTCCGGCATGGAGGCCGAGGCGACAAAGATGTTGGGTTTGTGTCTGTAGAGCCATTTTGTGGCGGCAAGGTGCAGATGATTCGGGATATACGCCATGTTGCCCTGCGCGTGCGCCTTGCGCATCGGCGGGGCAAAAAACCAGCCGTTCACGCTGAAGCTATCCACATATTCCGGCTTATAGAACTCGCCTGCATGCGTCGGGTTGCAGTTTATGATGGTCACGCCCCGCACTTCCCCTGCGATGGTGTGAAGATTTTCCATGAAAAGTCCCGCCTCAGCCGCGCCGAGGCCGGTGCCGATTATGTCGCCGCTCTTGACGAGGGAGAGCGCCTTTTTCAGCGAAATTATTTTTGAAGTGTAGTCCATAGCAAAAAAACCTCCGGATACTCCCACAGATGGTCGCCGTAAACGGCGGCCATCTGTGGGCTTTTTTTAAGTGTTTATTTTACGTCCTTAAGGACCTCATCGAGGGACATGATGGGGCTGACAACCTGCAGCTCGTAGTAGCCGCTCGCGCCGAACTCCGTGGAGATGGTGTTCATGGCGAGGGAGGTAACGCCGAGACGGTCGCCGTTTGCATAGCTGATGGTGCCGCCCATGGGGATTTTGAATTCGCCTGCGCCCATGATATCGTTGAAGTTTGCCCATGTAAGCTCAAGGCCTGCCTCATCGAGCTTCTGCAGCGCCTGAACGAACAGGTTTCCGGCTATGTAGCCCGCCATTGCAAAGGAGTTGAGGGCGTTGTCCTTGCCGGTTCCGCCGTTTTCAAGCTCCCACGCGCTCATTGCGGCGTAGAAGGCGGTGTAGTCTGCCATGCCGGCCTCGGTGCTGGTGTCGAGCCACGCGGTGGAATAGACGAGACGGTCGGCGGTGATGGAGCCGTTGTCAACAAAAGCGCCGAGGGTGGTGGCGGAGGCGTTGACATAGGAGGTGAGAACGTTTACGTTGTAGTTCGCGTCGCGCATGGAGGCCATGAGGGTTGCAAGAGGAGCCTGATTCATGCAGGCGATGACGACGTCGCAGCCGTTGTTTTTGAGGACGTTGACGGCGGCGGAGTAATCGGTGGCTCCGGCCTCGACCTCTTGGTAGCTGATATCGGCGGTGATGGTCTCGGCAAGCTTCTTTATGCCGAACATGAGGCCGTTGCCGCAGTCGTCCGTGGTGGCGATGACGCCGATTTTGGTGCCGCCGAGGCCGACGTCCTTGGGAGCGACGGCGCGGGCGAGAAGCACGCGGCCCTCGGAGTTATAGATGGGCTGTACGGGATAGATGACGGCGTCGTTGCCGGTGGCGCCTTCCTGATACAGCTCCTCGATGCCGGTGGCGGCATAGACCATGGGTACGCCCTTTTCCTTGAGGTAATCGAGGGTCGCGCCGACGGTGTTGGTGCCGAAATGTCCGACGACCGCAAAGACCTTGTCGGTCTCGACGAGCTGCTTGGTGTAGATGAGGCCCTGAGCGCCGTCGAAGCCGTCATCGTAGTGCATAAGCTCGATGTTCTTGCCCTGGAATCCGCCCTTGTCGTTGTATTCCTTGAACGCGGCTTCCATGCCGGCGTTGAAGGGCACGCCGACGGTGGCGTAGGCGCCCGTGGTGGCGGCGGTGTTTCCGACGAGGATGGCGGTGTCGCTCACACCCTGAACGTCAACGAAGGGGGCATAGCCGCCCTCGGGAGCGGGAGCGGGAGTCTCTGTCGCGGGGGCTCCTGTGTTTGTTGCGGGGGGCGGGGTTGTGCCGCAGCCTGCCAGCAGACCGAGGGCAAGTGTCAGCACGGTGATGAGAGTGATTAGCTTTTTCATCTTTATTCTCCTTTATTATACTCGCTTTTTGCGAGTTTAGTTGCTTTTTTTGTTGCCGAGGTAAGCCTCGACCAAGCGCTCGTCGTGGATAAGCTCCGAAGCGGGGCCGCTCATACCGATTCCGCCAAGCTCCATGACATAGGCGTAGTCCGCGATTTTGAGGGTGGCGAGCGCGTTTTGCTCGACCATCAGCACGGTTGTGCCGCTGTCTCTTATCTCTCGGAGCGTCCTGAAGATATCCTTTATTATGAGCGGTGCCAGCCCGAGCGAGGGCTCGTCAAGCAGCAGCACCTTGGTGTTTGCCATGAGCGCGCGGGCAATGGCGAGCATCTGCTGTTCGCCGCCGGAGAGGGTTCCCGCCTGCTGTTTTTTGCGCTCGGCAAGTATGGGAAAGAGCTTATACATCCGCTCAAGGTTTTTTCGGCATTCCTCGCCGCTTCTGATGCAATAGGCGCCGGCGCGGAGGTTTTCCTCCACCGTCAGCCCCGCGAAGATGAGCCGACCCTCGGGCGACATGTTCGCGCCCAGCCGCGCCACCTTGCAGGCGCGCTTGCCGGAGATTTCCTGGCCGTCTAATTTTATGCTGCCGCCGGAATTTTTGATGACTCCCGTTATGGCACGCAGGGTGCTGGTCTTGCCCGCGCCGTTCGCGCCGAGCAGCGCGACTATGGTGCCGCGCTCCACGTCAAGGTCTATGCCCTTAACCGCCTGAATCGGCCCGTAGCTGACCCTTAAATCTCTGACCTCAAGCAGTGCCATCGGGCACCTCCTTTGCGTCCTCGGCGTCAAGGCTCTCGCCGAGATACGCCTTTTGCACGTCCCTGTTCACCTGTATCTCTGCGGGACTGCCAATTGCCAGCAGCTTTCCGAAGGATATGGCGCAAACCGTCTCGCATATGTCCATCACAAGTCCCATGTCGTGCTCGACGAGCAGGATGGTGCAGTTATATTCGTCGCGTATGCGGCGGATGAGCTGCGCAAGCTCGGCCGTCTCGGTGTCGTTCAGTCCTGCGGCAGGCTCGTCAAGGATGATGAGCTGCGGGGAGCACATGAGCGTTCGCGCGATTTCGATTCTCTTGAGCACGCCGTAGGGCAGACCGTAGGCGTACCAATCCCTGTATTCCGAAAGGCCCATGAACTTCAGCACGGCGAGCGCCTTTGCCTCGACCACGCGCTCCTCGCGCCGCAGTGACGGCAGGTGCAAAAACTGTGCCGCAAGCCCCGCCGTAAAGAGCCTGTGCCCCGCTATCAGAAGGTTTTCGAGCACTGTCGCCTCGCGAATGACCTCGACGTTCTGGAAGGTGCGGACGATGCCCTGAAGGATTACGTCGTGTACCCTTTCCTCGGTGAGCCTCACGGTTTTGCCCGCCTTGTTCTCAAAGAGCAGCTCGCCGGAGGTGGGCTTATAGAACTGGGTTATGCAGTTGAAGACCGTGGTTTTGCCCGCGCCGTTCGGCCCGATTAGGCCGAAAATCTCGCCCTTCTTCACGTCGAAGGAGAGGCCGTCCACGGCTCGGATTCCGCCGAAGTACATGCAGAGGTCGGCGACCCGCAGCGCCACGCCCTCGGGCAGCTCGGCCTGCGCCGTCTGTGCCGATATGCCGCGCTCAAGCTCCTTGCAGGATGCGGCGAGGGCTTCCGCCTTTTTTGCGGCGGCGGCATTTATTGCGGCGACCTTGCTTTCCGTCTCCGCGTTTGCGCTCTCGGCAAATGCCGCAAGCTCTTTTTCCGTGCGCTCCTTGGCGGCGGCAAGCTCGGGGCTTTCGCCCTCGGGAGGAAGCTGCGCCTCTATCTCGCCTTTAAGCTTGATTTTATATTCGTCAAGCTGCCGCTCATGCCGCTCAAGCAGGGCGGCAAGCGCCGCGGCAGACGCCTCTTGTTTTTCGGGCGCTTTCTCCGCCTCGCGGCGGGCGTCCTCGCGAGCCATGCAGTATTCAAGGTGCAGGTCTTTTTTGAACTGTGCCGAGCGGCTTTCAAGCACGCTTTGGACGATTTTTTCGCGGTCTGTCTCGCCGAAATATTTCTCCGCAAGCTCACGGCGTGCCGCAAGCTCGTGCTCGGCTATGCGTTTTGCGTTTTTTTCGCGAAGCTCCCGCTCGCGGACGAGGGCGTATTGCCTGCAAATTTCGAGCTTGTTTTCGCGCCTGACCAGCCGTGAAAATGCGCCTTTAGATGTCGCCATAGCGTTCAAACCTCCTTTGCAGACGTTTTTTCTTTATTGCCGCCCTCGCGTTGCCGACCATCTGCGCCACGCCGCCGGGGAAGAACATCACAATGAGGATGATGAGCAGTCCCGTTATCATGGTTATGAACGCCGGGTTTTCCACAAAGAAGGGTATCTTGCTCAAAAACATCGATTGCAGTCCGTAGATGATGAACACGCCGAAGGTCGTGCCCCAAAGGGACTTCGCGCCGCCGATTATCACCGCGCCAAGGATGTTCAGCGAGGTCCCCATCGTCAGCAGGGTGGAGGAGGAGGTCGTCATGTTGCGGATATAGAGCATGTACATAAGCCCTGCCACCGCCGCGTAGACCGTTGAGATTACAAAGGCAAGCAGGCGGTATTTCATGAGGCTTATCCCCATCGCCTGCGCGGCGGAGCTGCTGTTTTTGATGGATATGAGCGCCCGTCCGACGGGGCTGTGGATAAGGTTTGAGGTAATCCATAGCAGCAGGACAAACACGGCAAGGATAATGAAGAAGACCGCCGTCTCGCCCATCTGTGCGCCGAATATGCGGACGTTGGACACGTCAAGCTTGATTGTCGCCTTGAGCGAGATAAAGAGGTTCCTGAGTATTTCCGACAGCCCGAGCGTGAGGATTGCAAGATAAATGCCCTCAATTCGCAGGGAGATGAAGCCGACCAGCACGCCGATTATCACGGAGACGACGACAGTGGCGGCGAAGGCCCAAAAGATACCTATGCCATAGACCTGCATCACATAATAGGCGGCGTAGGTGCCGATGCCGATGAAGCCCGCCGTGCCGAGCGACGCAAGACCCGAGTAGCCGAGCAGCAGGCAAAAGCCGACGGCGATTATCGCATAAATCATGGTGTTGCCTATGGCGAAGATAAAGGAGCTTGTGAGCAGGCCCTTTGACAGCGCCCATTGGAAGCAGGACAGCACCAGCGCGAAGATGATATATTGCGAGAGGCTTGCCTTGGCGACCTTGCCGACGGCAGCCGCCGCCTTGCCGCGCGGGCGCGGGAATTCATTTTGAAGGTATTCTTTTTTTAAGTTCAGCTCAATCATCATCACACCTTCTTGACCGCTTTCTTTCCGAACAGGCCCTGAGGCTTTATCAGAATCGCGACGAGCAGCAGCGCATAAACGATGACCATCTGCCAGCGCCCAATGTTGGAGAAGCCCTTGAAATTCGCCATGAAGCCCACGCAGTTTGCCGCCACGGGTATAAGCACGGCGCCGACAACCGGCCCGTAGAAGGTGGAGAAACCGCCGAGTATGCAGGCGAGGAAGGCGTTCACTTGAATGGTCGTCATAAACGAGGTATTTATCATGGTGCCGCCGCCGGCATACATCACCGCCGCGAGCACGCCGAGCATACAGGCGATTGCCCATGACACCGCCGTAATGACGTGTGTGTTGATACCCATAAGCTCCGAGGTGAACTCGCTTGAGGCCGTGCAGCGCACGCCGAGGCCCCATTTGCTCTTTTTGAGCAGGATGAACAGTGCGCCGAGCACCACAACGCTTATGGCGGCGCAGATGAGCGCGTGCTTGGTTATGACTATCTCGCCGCCGAAGGCGGGGATGACGATGTTGGAGGAGACGCCCGCCTTGACGGTGTTGTAAAACGCCTCAAAGGGGATGGACTCCGGTGTTCCGAAGACGAGTGGTATGCCGCCGAAGAACAGCGAGACAAAGCCCATGGTGATTATCTGCTTGCCCAGCTCGTTGACGTTGCGCCCTCTCCGAAAGACCAGTATGTCGATAAAAAGGCCAATCAACACGCCCGACAGCATGCCGGCGAACACGCCGAGATAGACAGGCACGCCGTAATCGTTGAGGAGCATAGCCACGACATAGCAGCCAAACGCGGCGACGGAGCCCTGTGCAAAGTTCGCGGTGGTGGAGGTGCGAAAGATGATGGTCACCGCAAAGGCGGACAGCGCGGTCACGCTGATGCTCAAAAGAGAGCCGCAGACAGTCGAAAGAAAGGAGGCAAGCACTATTTATTCACCCCACTTGATAACATTGGCGGCCCAAGTGTAGCCGATTCCGGCGGCTATCATCGTGACGACCGTCCCATCCGTGACCTTGCCCTGCTCGAGCGCGAGCTTGAGGGACAAAATCTGATCCACCTGACCCACATGGCCGTAATTTTCGAGGTATATGGTCTGCTCCTCCGTGAGGCCGAGGTCCTTGAGCATTCCGAGGTGCCCGGAGCGCTTGATGTGCAGTATGTCGAGGTAGCCGAGGTCGGCGCGGGTCATGCCGGATTTGCGGAGCGCCTCGTCGATGCAGTTCATCCAGTTGGGCATGGAGACGGTATTGAGAAGTCCCTTCATTTTGACGGAGTCCATCAGACGCAGCATGCCGTATTCGGCGATGTTTTCCGCCGTCACGGGGTCGCTGATGCCGCCGACCTTGGAGCCGCAGGTGTGCACCACGGAGCCGTCGCTCATGAGGTGGGTGCCGAGCAGCTGATTTTTTTTGTAGTTCTTTTTCATGAGAATCGCGCCGCCGCCGGCAGCGAGGTTAAACATGAAGGATACGCCGTTGTCGGTGAAGTCGATGAAGTCGCAGTTGCGGTAGCCGCCGGCGATGAGGATGGTGTTGCAATCGTCATCGGCCTGCAAAATGTCCTTGGCGACCTTCATGGCGGCGACGGTGGTGCAGCAGCGGTTCTGCACGTCGAGACACCAGGCGTTCCTCGCGCCGATGCGCTCCTGAATGTAGCAGGCGGAGGTGGTGATGGGATATTCCTTCCACTCCTCGCCGATGCTGAGGATGGCGTCAATCTCCATGGGGTCAACGCCGGTATTCTTGAGGCAGTCGAGCGCCGCGAGTGCGCCCATCTCCTGCGTTCCGTCGCAGGCGTTTGCGGAGGGAATCCTCTTTTCGATTATTCCGAGCTTGTCGCGGATTGCTTCCTCGCTCCATGCGCCCTTGGTTGCGTCGGATATTTCCTTTGCGGACATCCGCGTCTCCGGGAGGTATACTCCCAGCCCCACGATGCCTACGGGAATACTGCTGCCCATAAAAAATCACACTCCGTTTCTTATTCTGTCCGAGCCGTTCAATGTGAACAGCTGTTCATGTATATTTCTTAATATAATCGTCTCCGCACGCTTTGTCAATATGTTAACAACGACTTATGCTGTATTTTCAATGGTTATTTTGTACAATATTTCCTCTTTCGTTTTGGCATTGACAGGTATGTGTCAAAATGTTATCATTCTATGTGAACTATCATTCATGTTTTTGCTTGAGATAACATTTTATTTTTAGGGAGGACACAATATGAACGGCATTACCATCGGCGAAATGAAGCTTGGAGACAGCGCCTCTGTCACAAAGACAGTCTCGGAGACGGACGTGTATCTCTATGCCGGTATCAGCGGCGACTTCAACCCCGCGCATGTGAATCAGGCTGAGGCGGAGAAGGGAATGTTCGGCAAGCGCATAGCCCACGGCATGCTCTCTGCCGGCTTTATCTCCGCCGTGCTCGGCACGACGCTGCCCGGACCCGGCACCATCTATATGGGTCAGGAGCTGCGCTTCACGAAGCCCGTTTTCTTTGGCGACACCATCACCGCCACCGTCACGGTTGCGGAGCTTATCCCGGAGAAAAACCGCGTAAAGCTCGAAACCGTCTGCACCAACCAGCGCGGCGAAACCGTCATCACCGGCACCGCCACCGTCATGCCCCCCAAAGCATAATCCGCCGCGTCGGTACAATATGTCGAAAAAACACCCTACCGCAACCGCGGTAGGGTGTTTTAGTCTGTCA
>JAVVTL010000019.1:0-13076 GCA_036653715.1 Oscillospiraceae bacterium | reverse complement strand
TCAGTGTCTCCCGGTTTTTCGGCCGTCGAAGCAGTCGTCGGGGAGGAGGGGGAATTTTATCGGCTTATCGGAGGCTTGGGAGCGATAGATGGCGCTGATAAGCTCCACGGTACGGCGGCCGTCGGCAAGGCTGATGAGGGGCGCTCTCCCCTCGCGCAGCGCGTCGATAAAGTCCTGAAGCTGCTGTATGTGGTAGTAGTACATGGAGTCCACGCCGTTAAAGAACTCGCGGTCGGAGCGCTGATATTCCGCGAGCTTGTCCTCCTCGCCGGGGATGGTCCAGAGGTCGTTCACGGGCGGCTCGGCGATGCCGGAGACGCCGGCGATGAACATTGCGCCGCCGTCGGTTTGGACGCCCGCGCTCGCGCCGTTTGAGCCGTGCACGCGCACGTTGCCGAAAAGCGCGGGATTCTGCGAGTTGCTGACAAGTATGCTGCCGATAGCTCCGCTCTTGAAGCGTATGACGGCGGCGGCGGTGTCGTCCACCTCAAGCTCGGGGTGATTGAGCGTGTCCCACATGCCGTAAAGCTCGTCAATCTCGCCCATGTACCAGAGCAGGAGGTCGAGCTGATGCGGCGCCTGATTTATGAGCACGCCGCCGCCCTCTCCGTCCCAAGTGCCGCGCCACGGGTCGCTCGCGTAATAGCCCATGTCGCGCCAGCCGAGCATGTTGACGGTGCCTATGATGGGCTTGCCCAAGCTGCCGTCGTCAATCGCCCGCTTTATGCGCAGGGAGGGGCGATAGAAGCGGCGCTGGCAGATTGTCGTGCCGATAACGCCGTTTTCCCTTGCAGCTTCGAGTATCGCGTCGCAATCGGAAAGCGAGGCGGCGAGCGGTTTTTCGATGGCGATATTGACGCCGAGGCGGCAGCAATCCACCGCCATCTTGGCATGGCTCGGGTGCGGGGTGCAGATGGAAACGGCCTCGACGCCGCATTCGCGCACCATCGTCTCAAGGTCGGTGTAGGCGCGGATGCCGTATTCCCGCGCAAACGCCTCCGCCTTTTCCCGCGAGCGGGCGAGGCAGGCGACAAGCTCGCTCCCTTGGCAGGCTTTGTAAGCCTTGGCGTGGAAGTGGCCCACCTTGCCGCAGCCTATGACCGCGGTTTTGATTGTTTTTTCCATTTACCGCTCCTCGTCGCAGAGCAGCACGAGCTTTGTGAGGCCGTCCTCCCTGCGGTATATCTTGTTCATCCAAAGGTCGCCCTCCGCAAGGGGGACGGTCTTGGAGACCATGCTGTCCACCTCGACCTTGCCGCTCGCTATAAGCTCGAGGCACTGGGGGTATTCGCCCGCAGAGGCGCAGGAGCCGAACAGGCTTATCTGATGCACGACGATATATTGGAGCGGGAAGCTTATCTGCGGAGCGAGATTGCCGATGAGCACCACGCGCCCGTCAAGGCAGACCGATTTGATGCACATATTCACCGTCGTGTCGATGCCGGTGGCGTCAAAGGCTATGTCCACGCCCTCGCCGTTGTGCGTCAGGGCAAGCAGCTGCTTCAGTGCGTCGGGAGCCGTGGAATTCACGCAGTCCGTCGCGCCGTTTTGCCGGGCAAGCTCCAGGCGGCTGTCGTCGATATCGACGGCGATGACGCGCTTCGCGCCAAAGCTCTTGACGACCTGCAGTGTCAGCAGTCCGATGGTGCCGACGCCGACGACGGCGACGGTATCCTCCGGCCCGACCTTGGTGCGGGTGGCGGCGTGGTAGGCGATGGCGAGCGGCTCAATCATTGCCGCCTGAACGTAGGTGACGTTTTCCGGCACGTCATAGAGGATGTATTCCGGCACGGTGACGTATTCCGCAAAGGCGCCGTTTTGGGTGTATTCGTCGCAGGAGACGCCGAGCACGCGGCGGTTTGCGCAGAGATTCACCTTGCCCGCGCGGCACATGTCGCACTCGTTGCAGTAGACGGTCGAGTCGAAGGTGACGCGGTCGCCGATTTTGTGGTGCTTCACGCCCGCGCCGCAGGCGCTGATGACGCCGGAGGCCTCATGCCCCATGATAAGCGGGGGTTGGCGGCGGCCCGTGCTGCCGTCGAAGCCGTGGACGTCGCTTCCGCAGACGGAGCAGGCCTTGACGCGTATCTGAACCTCATTCTCCTTGGGCTGCGGCGTCGGCACGTCCTGATAGGTGAGCTTCATGTATTCTTTCATTACCAATGCTTTCATGGAAATTCTCCTCTTATTGTATAAGATGTGCGGTATATGGGCGGCGGAGGTCATTCTTTTTTTATCAGGCCGTATTTATCGGCGGCGGCGGAGACCTGCTGGCAGGCAAACAGGATTAATCCGCTGAAAAACAGGAAAAACGCCGGAATCAGGCTGTAGGGCCACAGGCCGTAGCTGAGGCCGAGCGTGCAGGCGAGCACCGCCAAAAGGCGCAGTGCGGTCTTCCAATCGAGGAAGATGAGCGCCGCCGCGTTTTTGAGGTTTATCTTCACGGGCAGGTCGATAAGGGCGACAAGCGTGAAGAAATAGCATTGCAGCAGCATCGAGAGCAGGAGCGCCGCGCCGAAGACGAGCAGCGCCGTCCCCGTCCCGAAGCCGAGCAGTATGGGCCACAGCCCCAGCCCCACGGGCACCAATGCCATCGGCAGCCAATACAGCAGCTTGCGGAAAAAATTCACGCGCAGCTCCGCGCGGTATTCCTCCCAAAACATGCAGCTGCCGCCGCGCAGCAGGAGCAGCGCCGCGCGCGAGGCCGCCGTGAGCGCCGCAGGTATGGTGACGACGGGCAGACAGAGCAGCAGCGTCAATAAATTCAGCATAAACAGCCGAAAAAAGTGGTTGCCTATGAGAAAAAAGTACCTTTTCGCGCCGAATTTCGGTGCGGGCGCGGCATCCTTATCCTTGGATCGCGGGAAAATCGGCATAAGCTCCGCCTTTCGTGCCAAAGGGCCGCACAGTTTTGTGCAGCCCTTTATTGGTGGGTTTGGCTCAGCCCTTGACTGCGCCGGCGGTCAGACCGCCGATGATGTATTTTTGCAGGCAGAGCGACATGAGCATGATGGGGAGCGTGATGACCACGGAGGCCGCCATGAGGCCGCCCCAATCGACATACGCATAGGAGACAAAGTTGAAGATTGCCACGGGCAGTGTCACTGTTTTGTAGCCGGACAAAATCAGAGAGAACATGAAGTTGTTCCAAGAGAAGATGAAGGACAGCAGTGCCGCCGTGAGGATTCCGGGGAAGGAAAGCCGCAGGACGATTCGGAAAAATGCGCCGAACTGCGTACTGCCGTCAATCCATGCCGCCTCCTGCAATTCTATGGGAATGCTCTCGAAGTTCGGGACCATTATCCAAACAACAAACGGCAGGGCAATAATCATATGCGACAGAACAAGCGCCGTATAGGTGTTGCGCAGTCCGAGCATGGTGAAGATGCTGAACCACGGCAGCAGGAAGGAAATACCCGGTATCATCCTGACGAGCAGGACGACAATGCTCGCCTTGCGCATCTTGAATCGCGCGATGACATAGGCGCAGGGCAGGCCGATGATGAGCGAGAGCACCGTCGCCACCGTGCCGACTATGGCGCTGTTCACGGTGGGGGTCAGGAAGTCATAGTCCGTGAAGACGCTTATATAGTTCGTGAGCGTCGGGACAAAATCGAACAGCCCCCTGTTTGCGTTGATGATGGACTGATTCGGCTGGAAGGAGGCCAAAAGCATCCACATGATGGGGAAGATGGTGATAATGAGGGCGCCATAGATGAGAACATGCACGAAGACGGAGGAGACTGCTTTCTTGCCTTTTTTAGACATCAGTAATCCACCTCCAGCTTTGATTTAATCTTCAGGAAGCCGCAGCCGATGGCCATGACGACGATGAAGAACAAAACGGAAATTGCGGCGGCTTTACCGAAGCTGTAGTAGGAGAACATGTTGAGGTAGGCGAAAATGTTGATGTTCTCCGTCGCAAAGTTCGGGCCGCCCTGCGTGGTGGCGTAGATAATGTCGAAGGTTTTGATGACGTCTATCAAACGCAGGAGCACGGCAACAAGTATGGAGGAGCTTGCCAAGGGCAGGGTTATCTTGGTGAAGGTCTGCCATTTGCCGGCGCCGTCGATTAATGCCGATTCATAGGGGTCGTTGGGGATGGTCATAAGACCCGCGTAGACCATCAGCATGACCATGGGCGTCCATTCCCAAACGTCGATCATGATGAGGCAGAAAAGCGCTTCAAAGCTCGTGGTGGCGATGAATTTGTGTGTGGCAAGCCCGAGGGCGGAGAGTGCGACGTTGGCAAAGCCGATGCTCGGCTCGAGGATAAGCCTCCAAGCCATGCCGACGGCGACGGGAGTCGCAACGACGGGCAGCAGCATGAGCGCCTGCACGAGCCTTCTGCCGTAGAACTTGCGGTTTATGAGGACGGCGAGCGCAACGCCAAGGACCGTCTCGAGTCCGATTGCGATAACGGCGAAGACGACGGTTCTGATGACGGATTTTATGAAGCGCGGGTCGGCCATAACCGTGGTGTAGTTTTGAAGCCCGATAAACTGCGGCGCCTTGACGATGGACATTGACCAGTCGGTGAAGCTCATCGCGAAGTTATATACGAGCGGCGCGATGATCATGAGGATTATGAAGATGATGCAGGGAGCGGAAAAGACCGCTTTCAGGTGTTTGTCTATCCACTTTTTCGTATGAGTCACCCTTTCAGCGCGGGGATGGTATTGCGCGGTATTAAAGGAAAAGGGATGGCAAGCCTGCTCGCCATCCCTTTATAGAAAGCGTTAGCCGGCCAGCGCGGCCTTGTCAGCGTCCAGAATTGCCTGGAACTGAACATTGGCGGCATCGGCGGCGGCCTTGACATCGCCGCCCTCGATGGCGGTGGTGATGACGGAGCCGATTACGTCGCGGGAGGCGGAAACGGAGGTGGTCAGGGGGCGGTCATAGGACTTTGTGGCGATTTCGTTGCCGGCCTGAATTGCCGCAAGCAGCTCAGCGGGATAGTTGCTGGTGCAGGCGGGGTCGTTCCAAGCGGAGTTACGCGCGGAGGAGATGGCGGCGGTCTGGATGAACTTGGTCATGTCGACGCCGGCAGCCCACTTGACGAACTCGGCGGCAGCTGCCTGATTGGGGGAGCCGGCGGAGATGCCGAGGCCCCAGGAGCAGATGTTCCAGGTGGCGTTGGTGGGGCTGAGTGCGAAGCCGGCGACGTCGCCGACGTCGGTCTCGGGGCCGCAGAAGGACTGCCAAATAGCATCGGCGTCGGTGCAGAAGGCTGCGCCGCCGGTGGAATAGATGGCGGCAGCCTGCTGCCAGTGCATGTTAAGGGCGCCCTCGGGTCCGTAGTTGCGGAGCAGGTCGCCGTAGTAGGTGAAGGCCTCAATCGCCTCGGGGGTGTTGATGGTGGCGGTGTTGGTGGTGAAGTCGATGAAGTCTCCGCCGAAGGAATAGAGGTAGGTGGAGAACTGGGTGACGGCGGCGTTTGCAAGGCCGCGGCCGACAAAGCCGACGACGTTGTTGGCGGGGTCATTGAGAGCCTCGGCGGCAGCGGTAAGCTCCTCGAGGTTTGTGGGGACGGCAACTCCGGCTTTTTCAAGCAGGTCGGTGCGATAATAGAGAACCTGACGCTCGGTCACCAGCGGCACGCCGTAGTAGATGCCGTCGTCGGAGCCGGCGTAGAGGTAGCTGTCCTTGGCTGCGGTGATGAAGTCGGCAGCGTCAAAGGCTTCGTCGGCCATGACGTCGGTCATGGGGGCGAGATAGCCGTTCTGGATGAACTGCTGGACTTCCTGGAGAGGACGGCACATAAAGACGTCTATGTACTGTCCGCCGGAGGCAAGCTCAACGTTCAGCTTGGTGCTGAGCTGGTCCTCGGGATAGACCTCGAACTCGACCTCGATGCCGGTCTTCTCGGTGAACTCGGCAAGCTTGGGCTCAATAGCCTTGGTCCAGTCGTGGCTGGCGAGGATTACGCGGATGGTCTGGCCGTCAAAGGGCTTTTCGACGGGGGCGGAAGTGCCGGCGTCCGTCGGAGCGACGGTGGGCTCGGCGGGCTTGGTGCCGCAGGCCGCGAGGGTCAGCAGCATCACAATGCACAGGGTAATTGCAAGAAACCTTTTCATTGTTTTTCCTCCAAAAAAATTCGTCAAAGAGGGACTATATTCCCTCTTTGCTTCCCAGTCATTATACTTTTTAACGCGGGAAAGTCAATACAAATACTGGAATTTCGTATGTTAAAACTAATACAAACCGTCCTTTTTTGTTGATATTGTAGCCCAAATTGTATGATTATTGCGTCTCAAAGCGCGACCTCGCCGCCCAAAGCCCGAGCGCGGGATTACTTATATAGTATATCCGCTCGCCGTTCGGCAGGATATTGAAGCCCTCCGCAAGGCTTTCCGTCGAATAGCGCGCGCAGGCCTCGCCGTAATCGAGGAAGGAAAAGCCCGCGCCCTCTATCTCCCCGCGCGAGAGCAGGGGTGCCGCGTAGGCGACGGAGAAGCGCCCGTCGGAGGAGCCGTGAATGAGGTGCGCGGCGGCGGAGAGATTTTCGCGCAAATCCGCGTTTTCGGCGACGGCGCGGATGACCGCCTCGCGGCCTCTGTAGCCGTATTTGCGTATGAGCGCGTCGATGGCGGGGTCCTCGCCGAAGCAGCGCACGGAGGGCGCGAGGATGACAAGCTCGCCCCCGTCCGCTATCGCCATGCGCGTGCGGTAAATTGCCTTGTTGCCGAGCCACGTCGATTTGTATTCCTGCCCGTCAAGCCTCACGACGACCTTTTTGAGCGGCTCGTCGGTGAGGATGAGGTTTTTTTCGCGGCTGAGCGCCACGGCGCGCTCAAAGCCCTCCCGTCCTCCGCCAAGAAACAGCCCCTGCAGGGAGACGTCGCTCCCGCTCGCCGTCGTCACTGTGAGGATATATTTCAGCGGCAGCGCCTTGAGGAAGTGCTCCTCCGCGTAATCAAAGACCGCGCGGACGGGCGAGTGGTCGCGCCCCATCATCCGCTCGAGGCCATAAAAAGCGCCGAGGCAGTGCGAGGCGTTTATCATGCCGCTGCCGCCGCAGCCGACGAGTATGTTTTTGGAATAGTTCGACATGCCCACGACCTCGTGCGGCACGACCTGACCGACAGAGAGGATGAGGTCATAGTCCCCGCCGACGAGCCGCCTGTTCACCTGCACGGGGATATCCTCGCAATAGACGCCGTCGGAGACGCCCGCCGTAAATTCCCCCGGGACGACGCCGAGCGTGACCACGTCCTCGCGCCAGCTGTGGGCAAAAAAGCGCTCCTGCGGAATATCGCCGAACATATCGCGGCATTCCGCGCCCGTCATCGGCGCGTGTGTGCCGAGGGCGGGCAGAATATCGACGACGCAGTCGGGCGACAGCAGGTGATAGAGCTTGTTTGTGATGCCGCCCGCGCCGGAGTGAAGACGCGTGCCGTCGGGCGGGAGCAGCAGGACGCGGCGCTTTACGGGCTTATAATCCGCCAAAAAGCGCGCAAGCGCAAAGGCGACCTCCGTTTCGGAGATCCCCTTCGCGCTTTTTGAATAAAGATACTGACTCTCCATCGCCGTCACACCTGATAGGAGTTCGAGGTGGTGGAGCCGCCGTGACCCGTCCAGTTTGTGTGGAAAACCTTGCCGCGCTCGGCGTCGAGCCGCTCGTAGGTGTGCGCGCCGAAATAGTCGCGCTGCGCCTGCAAAAGATTTGCGGGCAGGCGCTCGGTGGTGTAGCCGTCAAGGTAGGCGAGCGCCGCCGTCATTGCGGGGGCGGGCACGCCGCGCAGCATAGCCGTGGCGGCGACGTTCCGCCAAGAGGGGAGCAGGCCGATTATAGTCTCGCGGAAATATGGGCTTAAAATCAGGTTCGCAAGTCCCGGCTCCGCGTCAAACGCCTCCTTGATTTTCCCGAGGAAGGCACTGCGGATGATACAGCCGCCGCGCCACATAAGCGCTATGCCGCCGTAATTGAGGTTCCAGCCATAGGTCGCCGCGGCGGCGCGCATGAGCGCGTAGCCCTGCGCATAGGAGATTATTTTGCTCGCATAGAGCGCACGGCGCACGTCCTCGATAAATGCCTGTCTGTCGCCCGCAAAGGGCGCGTTTTCCCTCGGGAAAAGCCGCGAGGCGGCGACGCGCTCGTCCTTCATCGCGGAGAGGCAGCGCGCAAACACGGCCTCTGTGATGAGCGTCAGCGGCACGCCCTCGTCGAGCGCGGCGACGGCAGTCCATTTGCCCGTGCCCTTCTGCCCCGCCGTGTCAAGGATTTTGTCCACCATCGGTGCGCCGTCAACGTCCTTAAAGGCGAGTATCTCGGCGCTTATCTCGATGAGATAGCTGTCAAGCTCGGTCTTGTTCCAGTCCGCGAAGACGCGCTGGAGCTCGTCGGCGTCCATGCCGAGCACGTCCCGCAGGAGCTGATACGCCTCGCAGATAAGCTGCATGTCGCCGTATTCGATGCCGTTATGTACCATTTTGACAAAGTGTCCCGCGCCGCCCTCGCCGACCCAGTCACAGCAGGGGGTGCCGTCCTCGACCTTGGCGCAGATGCTGCGGAAGATGGGCTTCACGGCCTCCCATGCGGCGGGCGAGCCGCCCGGCATCATGGACGGGCCTTTGAGTGCGCCCTCCTCGCCGCCGGAAACGCCGGTGCCGACGTAGAGCATTCCGCGGCTCTCCACGAGCGCCATGCGCCGCTCGGTGTCGGGAAAATGGCTGTTGCCGCCGTCGATGATAATGTCGCCCGGCTCGAGCACGGCGAGCAGCTGCTCGATGCACTCGTCCACAGGTGCGCCCGCCTTGACCATCAGCATGACCTTGCGCGGCTTCTCAAGCAGGGCCGCAAGCTCCGCAAAGGAGTGGGCGCCGAGGATGCTTTTGCCGCTTGCGCGGCCGTTCACAAAGGCGTCCACCTTGCTCACGGTGTGGTTAAACACCGCCACGGTAAAGCCCTTGGACTCCATGTTCATGACAAGGTTCTCGCCCATTACGGCGAGGCCGACAAGACCGATATCAGCTTTTTTCATCGTTTTGACCGTCCTTTATCTCTTAACTCTCGCGTTGCCGGCGTAGACGTTCCAGACCTGCTCCTCGTTCACGGGGGTGGCGTAGTCGCCGTACATCGTGACGGCGAGAGCGCCTGTCGCCCAGCCGAATTGAATCCATTTCTCGGGCGTCCAGTCCTTGAGGATGGCGTAAAGCAGTCCCGCGACAAAGCCGTCGCCGCCGCCTATGCGGTCGAGCACGGGGATATTTCGCGGCTCCTCGACATACCATGCGTCGCCCGCGCGCAAAATCGCGCCCCAAAGGTTGTCGTTCGCGCTGCAAACCTCGCGCAGCGTGGTGGCGAAGACGGAGGCATTGGGAAATTCGGCTCTCGCCCTGTCAATCATGCCCTTGAAGCCCTCGATTTTCTCCGCAACGCCCTTGCCGCCCGCCTCCGGCCCGCGTATGCCGAGAGCGAGCTGGAAATCCTCCTCGTTGCCGATGAGCACGTCGGAGAGGGAGGCAATCTCGCGGAAGGCGGCGGAAAGCTCATCCTTGCGCCCCTCCCAGAAGGAGGCGCGGTAGTTGAGGTCAAAGGAGACGCGCGTGCCATGCGCCTTGGCGGCTCTCGCAAGCTCGAGACAGAAGGTGCTCGTCTCGGCGGAGAGCGCGGCGATGAGGCCGGAGAGATGCAAAATCTGCACCCCCTCCGCGCCGAAGATGCGCTCAAGGTCAAAGTCCCTGATATTCAGCGTCCTGCCGACCTCGCCCGCGCGGTCGTTCAGCACCCGCGCTCCGCGCATGCCGAAGCCGGAATCGGCGATATTGAACTGGTGGCGGTAGCCCCAGGGGTTGCCCTGCGGCACCTCCGCCCCCTCGTATTCGATGTTGCGAAAGCGCAGCTCGGCCTTTATAAATTCCGCTATCGCGCTGTCACTCACAAAGGTCGTGAGCACCTTTGTGCGCATCCCGAGCGACGCCGCAACGTTGAGGACGTTGCTCTCCGCGCTCGTTGCAAACATTGTGTAGTCGCGGCTGATATGCACGGGCTGCCTGTCCTTGGGGATGATGCGCACCCCCATGCTGGTCGGGCAGACGATTTGGTATTTGCAGTCCTTCCTAAGCTCCATTTTAAAAGACTCCCTTCAATATATATAATCAAAAACAAGCGAAAATGAAATGCGTTTAATGCGAAGGTCAGATTACGCCGAGTCCGAGCGCGGCGGACATGAGGACAAAGGAGACGAGTATGGTCGAGGAAATCCAAGCGCCGGAGAGCGCGATATCCCCGCCGATTTTCCCCGTGTAGGCGATGCTGGAGAGGGACACGGGCGCGAGCAGGAGCAAAATGAGCACCTGCCTCGCCGCCTCGTCGAGCGGCAGCGCATAGCGGACGAGCAGGCAGAATACCGCCGCCGCTATATAGCGAAACAGCGAGCTTTTGAGGATGAAGCCCAGGTTCTCCCGCGTGAAATTGAGCTTCAGTCCAAGCCCGAGCAGCAGCATTGCCAAAAACGTGTTGGCGGAGGCGGCAAGCCCCGCAAGGTCGAGGACGACGTCCGGCAGACGCAGACGCAAAAGGCTCAGTGTAAGCATGAGTATGTAGCTGAGAATCGGCACGGAGGTCAGCAGCTTTTTTAGGAAGGCGCGGACGAGCTGCCCGCCCCCCTCGCCCTTCACGACGCAGGCGATTGCATAGGAGCCGCCCGTGGCAAAAAGCGCGTTGCCAATGTCGAACAGGCAGGCCGTCAGCACGGCGGCGGGGCCGAGAAAGCTCTGCACAAAGGGCAGGGCAAAACAGCCGACGTTGTAGCCGGTATAGTTAAGGAGGCAAAAGGCGGCGTGTTCCCTGCCCTTTTTCCGCCCGCTGAGGTATCCCCCGAGCGTCAGCAGTCCCGCGCAGACAAAGCCGATGAGGATTATTTGCAGCATCCGCGCCTCGAACAAAAAACCGTTTAGGTTCACGAGTATGACGCAGGGCAGCGTGACGTTCAGCACAAGCGCGGAGACGGTGTGAAAATCGCGCTCATGCAGCACGCCCGCGCGGCGAAGCCCCGCACCAAGGACGACAAGCATAAAGAGCGACAGGGCTTTTATGAGAATTTCATGCATAAGACGCTTGACCGGCTCTCAAATAATTTTTATTCGCATCTTGAAATGATACCAGTTTCGCGCCGCAAGGTCAATATATTCCCATTTTTTCCGTCCCTGCCCGGAAAACAAACAAATATATTGACATGGCGGCAAAATACTGTAAAATAAATATAAACGGCATATGCCAAAAACCAAAATAAAGGAGGACGATGAATGAAAAAATATGTGTGCTCCGTCTGCGGCTACATCTACGACGAAGCCAAGGGCATCCCCGGAGCGGGAATCGCGCCCGGCACAAAATGGGAGGAGCTGCCCGAGACTTGGGTCTGCCCGCTCTGCGGCGCTTCCAAGTCGGAATTTAAGCAACAGGGCGTCGAGGCCGTCAAAAAGCCCGTCGCTGTCATAGCGCCGAGCGGCGATATTCGGGAGCTTTCCCCGCCCGAGCTGTCCGCGCTTTGCTCCAACCTCTCCCGCGGCTGCGAGAAGCAATACAGGGCCGAGGAGGCCGCTCTTTTTACCGAGCTTTCCGAGTACTTCAAAGCCGCGTCCGCCCCTGCGGAGAGGCCCGAAATCGGCGCTCTGCTCGCCCTCATCGAAAAGGATTTGGAGGATATCTTTCCCGCCGCCAATTCCGTCGCCGGCGCGGCCGCCGACCGCGGCGCCCTGCGCGCCCTCGTTTGGAGCGAAAAGGTCACGCGGATTCTCAATTCCCTCCTCTCGCGCTACGAAAAGGAAGGCGAGGCAATGCTCGCCGCCACCGGCGTTTTTGTCTGCACCATCTGCGGCTTTGTGTTTGTGGGCGAAAACCCGCCCGAAATTTGCCCGGTCTGCAAGGTTCCGAGCTGGAAATTTGAAAAAATCGAAGGGAGGGCGCAGTAATGTCCAAAGTCTATGCCGTCAGAAATATCCGCCTCTGCACCAAGGACTGCCTGTGCCTGTACGTCTGCCCCACCGGCGCGACGGACACCGAAAACAGCATCATTGACGTCACCAAGTGCATAGGCTGCGGCGTCTGCGCCGCCTCCTGTCCCTCGGGTGCCATCTCCATGGTGCCGAAGGAGCTGCCCCCTCAGCAGAAGCATAACGAAAATGTCACCGCCGCGATGGACGCGCTCATGCGCAGCAAGGTCGCTCAGGAGCGCATAGCCGCGGGGCTTCCCGGCAATCTCGCCGCCGCCGTCGAGAAATCCAACCGCATCATGGCGGAGGACATCGTCCGCGAGGCGGGGTACATGCTGCCCCAAAGCGCCAATACCCGCGTCTTTCTTGAGGGGCTTTTGAAAAAACCGCAGGGCGCGGGCTTCCCCGCCGCCGCCGTCGAAAAGCTCCTGACCCTACTCAAAAACAACGACAAATCGGAGGAAACAAACATGGAAAAATGGAAATGCAGCGTCTGCGGCTACATACACGAAGGCCCCCTGCCCGAGGATTTCACCTGCCCGCGCTGCAAGCAGCCCGCAAGCGTGTTTGTGAAGATGGAGGAGGCGTCGGCCCCCGCCGCGAACCCCTATGTCGGCACCAAGACCGAGCAAAATCTTGCCGACGCCTTTGCCGGCGAGAGCCAGGCGCGCAACAAATACACCTATTTTGCAAATGTCGCCCAGCGCGAGGGCTATGACCAGCTCTCCGAGCTTTTCCTCAAGACCGCGCGCAACGAGCAGGAGCACGCCCGCATTTGGTTTGAGGAGCTGGGCCATATCGGCAAGACCGCCGCGAATCTCCTTGCCGCCGCCGAGGGCGAGAACTACGAGTGGACGGACATGTACGCCCGCTTCGCCAAGGACGCCGAGGACGAGGGCTTCGCCGAGCTTGCCGCCCGCTTCCGCCGCGTCGCCGCCATCGAGAAGTCGCACGAGGAGCGCTACCGCGCATTGCTCAAGAACGTCGAGCTGCAAAGGGTCTTCGAAAAGGGCGAGGAAACCATGTGGGAATGCCGCATCTGCGGCCACCTCGTAATGGGCAAAAAAGCCCCCGAAGTCTGCCCCGTCTGCAAATACAGCCAAAGCTACTTCGAGGTAAGAACCGAAAACTATTAAGCC
>JAVVTL010000018.1:21359-25826 GCA_036653715.1 Oscillospiraceae bacterium | reverse complement strand
AAATCGTGAGCCGCAGGTTTTTATTTGGTTGGATTATGCGCCGTGGTGGCCGCCGCACTCGGATTCGAATTCGTGCTCGTGGCAGACCGAACCGGTGGATTTCAGCTCGCCGCGCAGATAGCTGTCGACAGCCGCGCGGGCGCCGCCCTCGGCACCGACGATGACTTCGATATTCCGCTCGTTAAAAATCTCGACCGCGCCGCCGCCCATGCCGCCGGCGATGATGACGTTCACACCCATATCGCCGAGGAAATTGGGGAGGAAGCCGGGTCTGTGGCCCGGATTCGGGATGCTGCTCGCCGCCGTGACAGCCGCGCCCTCTGCCTCATAGATGTTGAAATTCTCGCAGTGACCGAAATGACCTGCTACCTCATTACCCATGCTTGCAACCGCTATTTTCATTTGTTTGTCCTCACTTTCAATTTTTGCAATTTTTGTTTGTTTTTTATGGTGCCTCAAGGCTCTCCCGCTATATTTCAAGCAGGCGCATTGTGTTTTTATAGACCTCGTACAGCGCGTCCCTCGCGGGGCAATCCGTCTGCGCGAGGCTGTGCCCCGCGTTTATCGCCGCCGAGGCGTGCCTGTCATACGGGATTTTCCCGACGAAGGGGATTTCGTTTTCGCGGCAGAACCGCTCGACCGCATCCGCGTTTTCAGAGCAGGCGTCAAATTTATTGACGCAGACCGCGGTTTTTGTCCTGAAAATCGAGGCGGTTTTGAGTATACGCTTCATATCACTCATGCCCGAGAGTGACGGCTCGGCGACAATAAGCGCAAGGTCCACGCCGCTGACGGAGGCAATCACCGGGCAGCCTATGCCGGGCGAGCCGTCTATAATCGCGAGCTCCGCCGCTCCTGCGGCCTTATTCAGCGCATTTTTGACCTCCGTGACGAGCTTTCCGGAGTTGCCGCGCCCCATCTTCAGCTTTGCCGTTGAAAACACGCGCCCGCCGCGATAGAGGGTCAACTCTCCCGCCACGTCGTCCCCCATGGAGACGGCGTCCGCAGGACAGACCGACATGCAAACGCCGCAGCCCTCGCAGGCAAATTCGTTGACGGCGCAGAGGCCGTTTTGGACTGTGACGGCGTCAAAGCGGCAGTGCTCGCGGCATAGACCGCAGCCGACGCATTTGGCGGGGTCGATGTGCGCCTTTTGCGAGCCGAGATAATCCGACGCCTCGGCGGGAGCCTTAACCTCCGCGACGAGATGGAGGTTCGGCGCGTCCACGTCGCAGTCCGCAAAGGCGCGGGCGGAGGCAAAATCAATAAACGCGGCGGCGGCAGTGGTCTTGCCCGTGCCGCCCTTGCCACTCAGAATCAGCAGCTTTTTCATTCTACCGCCTCCGTTCCGAGCGTCTTTAAAAGGCCGCGAAACAGCTCCGCCATATCCGAGTCGTGCTCACAGGCAAGCTCTGCCCCTGCGCCGATGCGCGCCAGCTTTTCGCTGTAGGGTATGCGGCAAAGGACGTTTATATGGTGCTTGGCGCAAAATTCGTCCATAGGTGAATACTCGCCCTCCGCCTTGTTTATGATGACGCCGCAGGGCTTTTTGAGAATGCTGACAAGCTCGTGGACCATCTCGAAGTTATGCAGCCCGAAGGCGGTCGGCTCCGCCACCAAAAGGCAGTAATCCGCGCCGCTCACGCTCTCCATCACCGAGCAGGCGCTGCCCGGCGGACAGTCGATGACTGTGAGCATATCCTTTGGCGCGCAATTGCCGAGCGCCGCCTTTATGACCGGGATGCCGGACGCCTCGCCCGGGTTCAGGACGCCTGTCACGACGCTGAGAGAGCCGCGCATTCCAAGCTCCAAGACGCCTATCGGGCGCTTTTCCTCCGTCACCGCCCCCTCGGGGCAGATGAGAGCGCAGCCGCCGCAGGAATGGCAGACCTCCGAAAAAACCATGGGCTTGTCCTTTATGAAGACGAGCGCGTTAAATCGGCAAAAATCCACGCATTTTCGGCAGGCTGTGCATTTTTTCGCATCGAACACCGGGAGCGGCGCGGAGACGTTCTCGCTGACGATATTACCGGGCTTCAGAAACAATCTGCCGTTCGGCTCCTCGACGTCACAGTCGATGTAGGCACCGAGGTCGGCGGCGGCGGCTAAATTCACGGCGACAAAGGTCTTGCCCGTGCCTCCCTTGCCGCTCAGTACGGCGAGCTTCATTGCTTGCCGTGGAAACCCGCGTGGAATTCTGTCATCGGCGAGAGCTTTCCCGCCTTAAACGCCGCGAGATTTTCCCATGCGCCGGAGCCGACGGTTTTGAATATCCCGATTTGCGCCGCATTCAGAACCTCCGCCGCGTTTTGTCCGCAGCGCACGGTGAGGAGAGCGTTCGCACCTGCGTCCACAACGGTCTGAGCGGCCTTTATGCCGGCTCCGCCCTGAGCCTCTGCCGCCGCGTTCTCAATGAACACCGCTTCCCCGCTCTCGGTATCGTAAAGCAAAAAAAACGGAGTTCTGCCAAAGGAAACACATACGGCGGAATCAATATTGCCTTCATCTACGGGAATTGCTATTTTCATGTTTCGATATCTCCCTTCAAATCGTTTTGGATGCATCTGTGTCTGCGGCAGCCGCCGCAGGCGCAGGCCGGCTCCTTGCCGTCGCAAAGGCTGTAGTCGCCGCCCTCGATGAGCAGCGGTTTTCCCTCCACAAGAGAGACGGCGAGCTTGTGCCTTGCACTGCAATAGACCTGCTGAACCGTCGTGCGGGCGATATTCATGTATCCGCCGCACTCCTCCTGAGTAAAGCCCTGATAGTCTATGAGACGTATTGTCTCATATTCGTCAACGGACATAATAACCGCGTCCGCCTTGGAGAATCTTTTGCCCACGGGTGTAAAAGCCGAGCTGCGCGGCAGGCAGCAGACCTTGCGGCATCTTTTTGGTCTTGGCATATTATTCACCTCATCTCACAGTTTCGGACATATGCCGCTTATGTTTAAAGCATAGCATCGTTTCGGTCATATGTCAATAACTATTAAAAAAAGTCGCAGTAAAAAGTCCGCGCTATGCATTCTTGCGTGTACGTCGCCCGGGTGCGGAGGGAATCATGGCTTCCTCTCTGTATTTGGCGACGGTGCGGCGCGAGATGTCGATTCCCCCGGCCATGAGGCGCTCGGCTATTTCGCGGTCGCTCAGGGGATGCTCGGGATTTTCCTCGGCAATGAGGATTCTTATACCCGCCAGCAAATCGCGCCCCGTGCCGCCGTCGGAGCCGGGAAGCTCCTGTGCGAAGAAGGCGGAGAGCGGGTACATCCCCCAGCGGCAGGAGAGATATTTGCCCTTAACCGCTCTTGAGATTGTGGAGGGGTGAACAGCCAGCCTGTCCGCAAGCGAGGTCATGGTAAGAGGCACTATCGGGGACGTGCCGTCCTCGAAAAAGTCGCGCTGCGTCTCCACCACGGCGCGGACGCAGGCAAGCAGCATGTCGTTGCGGCGCGTGACGCAGTTTATCGCCCACTTTGCCTGACGCAGCTTGTCGGTAAAATAATCCCGCTCGTCGTCTCGCAGCTCCTCGCGCTCGGACATTGCGGCGTAGTAGCGGTCAACTCCGTAGGTGGGCGTATATCTGTCGGCAGTCACGACCTCAAGGCCGCTCTCGCCTTTCACGACCTCGGCGTCCGGCAGGACATAGGGTATATCGGCACCGTCCGCACAGCCGTTTGAGGGGCGCGGCTCCAGGCTCGAGATAAGCTCCTTTGCCTCCGCCACGGCGCGCAGGGGGACTTCAAGCTCCTTTGCGATATGGTTGAGCTGACCCTTGGCTATGCGCTCCAAATATTTTTCGCAGATTTTGTAGGGCAGCTCGTCTTCTATTCCCAGCCGCCCGAGCTGTATGCACAGGCACTCGGAGAGGCCCCGCGCGCCTATCCCCGCAGGCTCCAGCGATTGGATTACCTTGACCGCGTTTTCGTAGCGCTGCTCGGAGCCGCAAAAGACGGCGAGGCTGCCGCTGTCCTCGGGCAGATAGCCTTTGTCGTCGAGCTCACCCACGAGGTATTCAAGCTCGCGGCGCAGAAGCGCGGGAACGCGCAGACCCGCTATTTGCTCTCTGACGAGGTCGGCTATTGATTCGTAGTTCAAAACGGGTCTGAGCATATCGCCCACATCCGCCGCAGTACCCTCGGTTTTTATCCTGCGTCCGGAGTTAACGGAATACAGCGGTCGCTCAAGGCTCTCCTTGGGCGGCTTCGCCTCGAGCATGGGGTTTTCCGACGCCAGCTCGCGCAGATATGCCTCAAGCTCCTGCGTGTTCATCTGCAAAAGCTCCATGGATTGGCGCATCTGTTGGCTGAGAATCAGCCGAACCTCTTTTCGCAGTGTTAATTCCATGCCGTCATCCCCCCTACGTTTATGTTAATAATTTAATTTTACCTCAAACCTCACCCGATTTCCATAGTATTCGCATAAGAATATTAACTTTGGAGGATATAACGAAACGTTGGCATTTATTTTGCTA
>JAVVTL010000018.1:0-21259 GCA_036653715.1 Oscillospiraceae bacterium | reverse complement strand
GCATAAGAATATTAACTTTGGAGGATATAACGAAACGTTGGCATTTATTTTGCTATTACCACAAGCACCGGCTCCGATAAATCGGAGCCGGTGCTTGTCAGTCTGTCAAAAAAACATGTTTTTTGACAGACTGACAAAACGCTGCGGCGGGGATTTTAAATGAAAAGGGGGCTTTTGCCCCCATTTTCAAACTTTTCCCCCGTGTTTAATCGGGTGGATACTGCTTTCTTGACAATCTGACAAGCCGCTGCTCCGATTTATCGGGGCAGCGGCTTGTGGTTTTGTTGTTTACACATCAAAGCGGTTATAGGCTTTGTAGCAGTCGAGGCAGAGCTTTTTGCCGTCCTGAAGGCGCAGCCAGTTTGCGCCGCTGGTCTCGCCGCAGCAGTCGCAGTCAAAGGAGTCGAAAATCCTTGCCGGCTCCGGCAGGGCTATTGCCGTCTCCCCCACGTCGAACATGTCCTTGGGCGCGAGGGACTGATAATAGTCGAAGGACTGCTCCCTTGTCATTCCCTGCGGACGCTTTTTCAGAATGAGGCGGACGGATTTGCCCGTATTGCGCTCGTAGAAGGAAAATGCCTGCTTGCCGCGCATGTGGAACAGCAGATTGCCCTTCCCCACGCTGCAGCCGAGTATCACCTGAATGGCGTCAACGCCGCAGGCGTCGTTCTCGGAGATACAAACTATTTCTTCGTCGTCGGCAATGCATCTGTCATGCTTCCCGTCGCCAGACTCAAGACCAAGAAGGTCAATTGCGTACAGGGCCGCCTTGTATCCGATGGTAAGTCCGCCGCATTCGTGACCGTGGAAGGCCACGCACTTTTTCCAAATTTCAGTGTCCATTATAAGCTCCTCTCATATATGCCAATACATCGTGACGATTGTTGTATCGACCGTCTCGTATATCATTCCGTCTTCGGAGACGCTCCGCAAATAGTCGCGGACGCAAGCTTCATCCGCGGCGCTCAAGGTGCGTCTGAGCTTCGCGCGGTCAATGCACCAGGCCGCCATGCTCTCAAGAGTTTTTACAGGCCGCCAGCACTCCTTGCGGTATGACAGCTCGGGGCAGCAGCCGCTCTGCCAAAGATAGGAAAATGCGTTCAGGACGGTGTCGTCAAAGCGCTCTCTCTGTCCCGTGATGCCGATGAGCGCGAGCGCGGCGTCCTGAATTTTGTCACGGCGGCGCGTGGGCTTCACCATGACGCAGTGAGCGCTTGAACAGAGGTTCATCTTTTCAAAGCCCGAGTAGTCGTTTATTGCGGGTGTCATATTCGCAAAGACCAAATCGAAGGCGCCGCGAAAGCCGAGACGGTCAATGTCCGCCTCCGCCCAGTTCAGCTGCGAGAGCGCGACGTTGGAAAGCCCAAGGCTCTCCGCCCGCCGAGAGCCGTAGCGAGCCATAAGCGGCGATATATCCACGCCGACAGCCGATTTCACCCGCCCTGCCAGCGCGATGGAATACAGCCCCGCTCCGCAGCCGATGTCGAGCGCCTTTGTTTCCGGTGTCAGTATATGCTTTTCGTCCAGCAGGCGCAGGAGGGAATCGGTTTCAAAGGCCGGTATCGGCTTATTGGCGTACTCCTCCGCCGCGCGATCCCAGATGCGCGCCTGTATCTCCCCGCTTTCCGCGGGATTTTGCCATTCTCTTTTCAGCGCGTCCATGTCCGCAAATTCTCCCTTCAGTCCACAAGTACAAGTCGCCGACCCATCACCGGCAGGACCTCGGCGTCCACGCCGTAGACCTCCCGAATCGCCTCGCGGTCGAGCACGCTCTCATCCCCGCAGCGATAGACACAGCCGTCCTTTAAGAGCAAAAAACGGTCGCAAAATCTCAGAGCGAGGTTCAAATCGTGGATGACCACAACGGCCGTGATGCCTGTGTCGCGGCAGATTCCGCGCACTGTCTCCAGCACCTGATATTGATTCTGCAAATCGAGGCTGCTCGTCGGCTCGTCCAAAAGCAGCAGCTTTGGCTGCTGCGCGAGGGCGCGCGCAAGCATGACCTTCTGCCTCTCTCCGCCGCTCAGCTGATTTAGGAACCTGCCGCGCATGTCGAGCAGACCCATGCGTCCCATCGCCTCATGGACGATGCGGTGGTCATCCTCCGTGAAGCCCCAGCGCATATAGGGTCTGCGCCCCAGCATGACGACGTCGTGCACGGTAAGCTGCGTGTTCGGCACGCCCTGCGCCACAAAGGCGCTCCTCTGCGCGACCTCGCGGTTGGACATTTGCAGCAAATCCTCGCCGTCGAGACAGACGCTGCCGCCGTCCGCGCGGAGAATTTTGTTGAAGCATTTGAGCATGGTGCTTTTGCCCGCGCCGTTGTTGCCGAGTATGGCCATAAAGCGGCCGCCGTCAAGCGAGAAGCCGACCTGCTTCAGAATTTCCGGCCCATGGTGATAGTGAAATCGCAAAGCCTCAACCGTCAGCATTCTCTTTTTCCCCCTTTGAACAGCAGATAGAGGAATATCGGCCCGCCAAGGAAGGAGGTAATCGCGCCGATAGGCAGAATCGCCGGGCTTATAACGGTTCGCGCAAAGAGGTCGCCCATCAGCAGAAGCGTGGCCCCCGCCAAAATGGAGCCGGGGATAAGGTAGACATGGTTGTTGCCGACGACCATGCGCACAATATGCGGCGCAACCAGTCCGATAAAGCTGATAAGCCCTATATAGGACACGATTACGGAGGCCGTGAGACAGCAGAGTATCATATTCACGAGCGTCAGCCGCCGAACGTTTATGCCGAGGCTTACGGCGGTCTCCGCGCCGCTCAGCAGGGCGTTGTAGTCCCAGCGGTGCAGCTCGAAATATGCGCAGACGGCGAGCACAATCAGCGCCATGAGCCGAACATCCGACCAGCTTGTGTTGCCCAAATCGCCGAAGGTCCAGAAAATTAGCGTGGAAAGCTGTATCTCGTTTGCAAAGTATTGCAGCAGCGTTGTCGCCCCCGTGAACATGGCGCTTATGGCGACGCCCGCCAGCACTATACCCTCGGGCGAGATTTGACGAAACTTTGAAAGCCCGAGAATCACAAAGGCCACAACCATGCTTCCGATAAATGCGCAGACAGGCACCGCCGCGACGCCGAGGCCGCCGATGCTGCCCATATCCAGCACGATAATCGCAAATGCCGCGCCGAAGCCCGCGCCCTGCGACACGCCGAGCGTTGAGGACGAGGCAAGCGGGTTGCGCAAAATCGCCTGCAGTACGCAGCCGGCGACTCCAAGCCCCGCGCCCGCAAGGATGGCGGTGCATATGCGCGGCATGCGGTTGTTTTGTACCACGATGTTGATTTTATTGTCCGAGGCCCTGCCGAAGATGCCCAAAATCAGCTCGCCGATGGGCGTGTTATAGGAGCCGACGCGCAGGGAGACAAGGATTGCGGCAATGAGCAGGACGAGCAGTGCCACTAAAAAAGTGACACTGCGTACCCGATTGCGGTGATAGTCTGAATCTATTGCGTTATTTGCCGATTTGGACAGGTCTGAATTCATAGCCGGCCTCCTTCAAATCGCCGTAAGGATTTGTGCCAAGGAACATTTCAAATATCTCCCCCGCTTTTTCCACGGGGTCGATGTCCGCAAACTGCTCCGGATAGATGATGGTTGCGGCGTAATACGCGTCTGCCAAAGCCGTCTCAAGGTTTGAGGCGCTGGAGCGGAAGGAAATCTGCGAATAGACCCTGCCCTCCCTGACGGCGGTCAGGCTGTTGTAGTAGTCCGGGTTTGCCTTATAGTCCTCGTTTATGAGGTTCAGGCCGTTGAAGTCCACAAATATCACATCCGGGTCCCATGAGAGAACCTTTTCGAGGTCGATGTTAAAGGCGCCCTTTTGGTCTGTCCCGTCGGCAAGATTCTTTGCGTGGATGATGCCGAAGGGGCCGTAGCCCGCCTCCGTGCCCTCAAAGCCGTGTGCGCCCTTGAAGGAGACGCCGCCGACGTATACCGTGGGCTTGTCTTCCTCGGCAATGTCCGCCGTGCGCGCATCGAGGTCGGCCTTTACGCTGTCCATATAGGCTATAAGCTCGTCGGCGCGGTCTTTTTTGCCGTAGACCTCGCCCATTATGCGGAAGGTCTCATACGCGCCCTCGTCCATGGTGGTGTCGCTCCCCGGGACAAACACGACGGGTATGCCCGTCTTGCTCTGAAGCCCGTCGGCGTCCTTGTCGGAAAAGCCGGACATGATGATGACGTCGGGGTCGGCGGCAATAATTTCCTCGGCGTAGTGCTCGCCGTTATTGCCTATGACGGGCAGTGCGGCAAATTTATTGAAATTCACATAGTTATAAAGGCGCGACATGCCCGCCTTCTGCTCGTAGTCCTCGACGCCGACGACAAGGTCCTGCGCCTGCATATAGCAGGTATAGCGCAGCGCGCCGACATTTACGCAGACAATGCGCTCTACCGTGTACGGAAGCTCTACCTCCCTCCCCATGGCGTCGATGACCGTTCTGCTCTCGGGCAGGGCAGACGGAGTCTCTGTCGCCGCGGGCGGGGTTTCGACGGGCTTGCCGCCGCAGGCGGCAAGGGTCAGAAGCAGGGCGAGCGTAAGCAGCAGCGCCGAAATACGGGACAGTCTTTTCATCTTGTTCTCCTTCTGAAGACACGGGAATGCCGTGTATTGTACAAATTCAGTATAATTTGTTTTATTATGCCGCGCAAGCCCCCCGGGGGGTTGCTTTTTCGCATAAATTCCCTTGACAGGCGAAAAAAGCGGTGTTATCATAGATACCAACGGTATGTATGGAGGCGGCGCTTATGGCTCGAAACAAATACCCCGAGGAGACCGTCAGGCTCATTGTGGACGAAGCGCTGAAGCTCTTCATCGAAAAGGGCTATGACAACACCTCAATTCAGGACATCATTGACGAGCTGGGCGGCCTTTCCAAGGGCGCGATATACCACCACTTCAAGTCCAAGGAGGAAATTTTTGAGGCGGTATGCGCGAAAATCGGCGCCGAAAACTCCGTCTATTACGATAGCATCCGCGATGACAAAACCAAAAACGGCTATGAGAAGCTCAGGGTAATCCTGAAATCCGCCTACACAAACCCCAATAACGACGCCGTCATTGCCATGATTGGCAAAATTCTCTCCGACCCGAAATTCCTCATGAATCAAATTCGTGAATCCTATGAGCTTGTCGCCCCGAGCTACATCGAGCCTGTCATCCGACAGGGGATTGCCGACGGCTCAATCAAAACCGACTACCCCAAGGAGCTTGCAGAGCTTATCATTACCCTGCTGAATATCTGGGTAAACCCCCTCATAGTAAAAGCCACCCCCGCCGAAACAACAGGCCGAATGAAGCTCTTTGCCCTCATGCTGAAGGGCATCGGCATTGACCTCATCGACGATGAAATTATTCGGCAATACACCCTCTTTTGCGAGCGCTGGCACGCATAAAATATACTGCCCCTCGGCGGGCAGTTGTTTTTGACTACATTAATACCGTCGGTCGGTATCATAAAGGAGAAGCTTATGAAAGCAAAGCTATTCAACAGGGATTTCACGCTCGTGGTTATAGGGCAGATTATTTCACTTTTCGGCAACGCGATACTGCGCTTTGCGCTCCCGCTTCATCTGTTGCGGGAGACCGGCTCCCCCGCGCTTTTCGGTCTTGTGACCGCCTGCTCCTTTTTGCCGATGATTTTCCTCTCTTTTTTAGGCGGCGTATTGGCGGACAGGGCGAACAAGCGCGACATAATGGTAGCGCTGGATTTTCTGACCGCCGCAATCATAGCCCTGCTGTATATCTTCATTGGCAAGCTGCCGATTGTGCCTCTGTTTACAGCGGTTTTGATGCTGCTTTACGGGATAAGCGGCGCATATCAGCCGACGGTTCAGGCGAGTATTCCCGTCCTCGTTCCCGCAGAGAGCATCCTCTCGGCAGGGGCGATTGTCAATCAGGTCGGCTCTCTCGCCGGGCTTTTGGGGCCTATTGTCGGCGGTCTGCTGTTTGGAGCCTTCGGCGTCATGCCGATTCTGCTTATCTCCGTCCTCTGCTTTTTCGCCTCCGCCGTGATGGAGCTTTTCATACACATTCCCTTTGAAAAGCGGGAGGGCGGCAGCGGCGTGCTCGCCGTTATTTCAAGTGATTTCAGGGACAGCGCGGGTTATATGCGGCACGAAAAGCCGATTTTGATTCGGATTATCGCGCTGATAGCTGTTTTTAACCTTGTCCTATCCGCAATGCTCATAGTCGGCACGCCTGTTTTGATTGTCGAGACGCTCGGGCTGAGCGACGGGCTGCTCGGGCTTTCGCAGGGCGCCATGGCGCTCGGCGGGCTTGTCGGCGGCATTCTCACAGCTCTGCTGAGCAAGCGGCTGCGGCTTGCCAACTCGCACATTTTGCTGCTGCTCTGCAGTCTCTCCGTCGCCGCGATGGCGCTCCCCCTCCTGTTCGGGCTGTCGGCAATGGCCTGCTACGCCGTCATAACCTGCGCCTGCTTTGCAATTATGGCGCTCGCCACGATGTTCAGTGTTCAGATGCTTGCCGCCGTTCAGCTTGAAACGCCGCCCGAGCTTGTGGGAAAGGTCATTGCGCTCATGATGTCAATTTCGATGTGCGCCCAGCCCTTGGGCCAAGCGCTCTACGGCCTCGCGTTTGACAGCTTCCCGGGAAATACCGGCGGGCTTCTCCTCTGCTCCGCAATCCTCTCCGCCCTCATCTCCGCCGCCTCAAGAAAGCTGTTTAAAGCTTAAAACCATTGCAAAAAAAGTCCCGAAAACCAAGGTTTTCGGGACTTTTTTTGTTGGTGGAGATAAACGGGATCGAACCGTTGACCTCTTGAATGCCATTCAAGCGCTCTCCCAGCTGAGCTATACCCCCACATGTACGGGTCAAGTTTCCTTAACCCGATGGTTATAAAATTGTTGCGATATCTGTTTGCCGCTTTACGGAGGGTGTCTTTATCAAAGTTGAGAGGCGTCTTGAATGACATTCAAGTGCTCTCGCAATTGAGCTGTACCCCATGCGGTGCAAGTGGTATAATAGCAGATACTTGCACTCTTGTCAACACCTTTGCGGCAAAAAAACAATAACTTCGCGAGGAATCGGTAATCCGACGCCGAGGGTCAAAAATTGTCGTCGTCCAGTTTTCGGGCGACATTCTTTTTCAGCTCGAATTTCGGCTCCTTGTGGTTTATGAGGCGCATGATATTTGTTCTGTGGTTAAAGACTATCACGAACACGGAGAGGCTCGCCAGAGCCGCTGCAAGGCCGCCGTAGCCCATCGCCGTCACGGACAGCGGGAAGGACAGTGCGCCCACCACAGCGCCGAGAGAGACGTATTTGAAGGCAATGAACAGCACGGCGAACACCACGAGGCAAATCATTGCCGCGCGCCAGTCCACAACGAACGCCGCCGCAACGCCGGAAAGCACGCCCTTACCGCCGCGGAATTCGTAGAACACCGGGTAGATATGCCCGATTATGAGGCAGAAGGTGGCGAAAAGCTCGCCTACCACGACGAAATCTACCGGCCCGGCATAGTCCCCCGCAGTAAGGCCAAGGAGCCAGCCGCCGAGCAGCGCCGTGACAATGCCCTTGAAGATGTCGATACCCATGACCATTGCAATGCCCTTGCTGCCGAAGTTGCGATAAAAATTCGTCAGTCCGGCATTCCCGCTGCCCATATTTCGGATGTCCTTATGGAAAATGTAGGTTGAGGTCAGTATCGCGCCGTTCGCGTTGCCTAAGCAATAGGATATGGCGGCGATGACAATGAGCATGACGGTAATTATCATTCCTTATCACCCTTCTGACGTATCACGATGCGCACCGGTGTCCCCTCGAGTCCGAAGACGGCGCGTATTTGGTTTTCGATGTACCGCTGATAGGAAAAGTGGAAAAGCTCGCGGCTGTTGCAGAATATGACGAAGTTCGGCGGGCGTACACCCGTCTGTGTCATGTAGTATATCTTCAGACGGCGGCCCTTATCCGTGGGGGGCTGCTGTCTTGCCTGCGCGTCTTCAAGGACGTTGTTGAGCATGCCGGTCGTGATGCGCATGGCGCTCTGACCATCGACATAATTCACAAGCTCGAATATGCGCTGTGTGCGCTGCCCGGTGAGGGCGGAGATGAACAGCACCGGCGCATAGGACATAAACGCAAGGTCATGATATACCTCCTTGCGCATCTTGTCCATGGTCTTTCCGTCCTTCTCAAGGAGGTCCCATTTGTTGACGACGACAATGGATGCCTTGCCCGCCTCATGCGCGAGGCCGGCGATTTTGGTGTCCTGCTCCGTGACACCCTCGCGGGCGTCTATCATGATGAGGCACACGTCCGCGCGCTCTATGGCGAGCTGGGCGCGCATGACGGAGAATCTCTCCACCCTGTCGTCCACGCGGGATTTGCGGCGTATGCCGGCGGTGTCGATGAAGATATATTTGCCAAACTCGTTTTCAAAGGGCGAGTCCACGGCGTCCCTCGTCGTGCCGGCGATGTCGGAGACTATGACGCGATTTTCGCCGAGGATGAGGTTTATGAGAGAGGACTTGCCGACGTTCGGCTTGCCGATAACGGCGACCTTTATTCTGTCGCTGTCCCTGTCGCAGTCCTCCTCGGAGGGGAAAAGCGCCACGCACTCGTCCAAAAGGTCGCCCGTGCCGTGTCCGTGGACGGCGGAGAGAGCTATGGGGTCGCCGAGGCCAAGGGAATAGAATTCGTATATTCCGGGGTCTGTCATGCCCGTTGCGTCCATTTTGTTGACGCAGAGGATGACCGGCTTGCGCGAGCGCAGAAGAATGTTCGCGACGTCCTTATCCGTGGCTGTCACACCCGTGTGTATGTCCGTCACAAAGACGATTACGTCCGCGGCGGAGATGGCTATCTGCGCCTGCTCGCGTATGAACATGAGAATTTCGTCGTCGGAGGTCGGCTCTATGCCGCCCGTATCCACGACGTCAAACACGCGTCCGCCCCACTCGCACTCGGCGTACAGCCTGTCGCGCGTGACGCCCGGTGTATCTTCGACTATTGAGAGTCGGCTGCCGACTAATCTGTTAAAGAGCATGGACTTGCCGACGTTCGGCCTGCCCACTATTGCCACCAACGGTCTTGGCATTTGTACGCACCTCCGTGTATATCACTCGCCCAACATGGCGGCAAGAAGCTCGTCCCCGGACGAGCCTATCGGTATTACCGGCACACGCAGTATGGCGTGCGCCTCCTCAAGTGTCATATCGTCTAAAAACACGCCCTCGCCGTGGCGGAGCATTGTCTGCGGAATGAGGACTCTGTCGCCTAATTTTTCCCCCTCAAGCTGCGCCGTGAGGTCGCCGCCGGTTATGAGGCCGGCCACGTCGATGGTGTGACCGAAAAAATCGTTTTGGACAGAGTATACCCTTCCTTTTATATTAGCACACTTTTCCTTAGCCGTCACCAAAAGTTTATTGAGCAGCGGCGCGGCTGCGGCTCCCGTCGCAATCGAGAAGGGTCGGCCGTTTCCCGCCTCCCGCTCGGTCTCGGAGAGGGCGCCCATAAATTCGGATTCGAGCAGGCGCATTAGACCCACGCCGTTTTCGAGCTGGCTGTAGTCCTCGTAGTATTCATCGGGCGGCATATCGCGTCCCGCCTTCAGATAGAGCTCGTCGGAGCAGAAAAATATTCTGCTGCCGTACTCGGAAAGGCAGTGGGCGGCGAATGCCTCCACCCTGTCGATTGTCTCGCAGGCGTGCGCTCTGTCGAAGGGTGTGAGCGGCGCGAGGCCGTGGCGGTACATGGTCAGACCCACGGGGACTATCGAGACGCTGTTGACGCCGGGATACAGCTCGGCAAGCTCCGTCATGGAGCGCGAAAGCTCATCGCCGTCGTTGTGCCCCGGGCAGCAGACTATTTGGCAGTCCATGATGACGCCCGCCGACGAGAGTCTGCGCAGAGGGCCGATTATATCCGCCGCCTTGGGGTTGCCCATAAGCTCCGCGCGCACTGCCGGATTGGTGGCGTGCACGGAGACGTTTATGGGGCTTATCTTCAGGTCGCAGATGCGTGTCAGCTCGCGCTCGGAGAGATTCGTCAGCGTTATGTAGCTGCCGGTGAGGAAGGACAGCCGCGCGTCGTCGTCCTTGAAATAGAGGCTCTTGCGCAGTCCCTTGGGGAGCTGGTCGATAAAGCAAAATTTGCAGTGGTTTGAGCAGTTTCGGGGATTATCCATGAGATATTCCTCGAAGTCCAGACCAAGGTCGAAGCCCTCGTCCTTCTTGATTTTTATTTCGCGTGTTTTTCCGTCAACGGACATAAGGGTCAGGACAAGCCGCGCGCCGTAGGACCAATAGCGGTAATCGAGCACGTCCTTAATCTCGTGTCCGTCTATCGCCATGAGCCTGTCGCCAAGCTTTGCCTTGTGGCGCAGGGGGCTTGTTTCGTCTATTCCGGTAATAGTATTCAGCATAACGGCATCATCCATTTACAGCAAAAGAAGGGGAGGCGGCGCCTTCCCTTCTCAAGCATTATTTCTTTTCCTCGTCGACCTTGATGACCTCGCGGCCATTGTACTTACCGCAGGCCTTGCAGACGCGGTGCGGCAAATGGTAAGCGCCACAGTTGGGGCACTGTACTATGCCGGGGGTCTCGAGCTTCCAGACACTTGAACGCCTTTTGTTACGTCTTTGTCTGGATATTTTACTTTTCGGTACCGCCATGACTTACACCTCCATAGCTGTTTACGAGCAGCTGATTATCTTTTTTCTATATCCAAAAGCTGCTCAAGCACAGCTAATCTTGGATCCGTTTTTTTGCCGCAGGAACACGGCCCCTCATTGAGGTTTTTTCCGCACTCGGAGCAGATGCCCTTGCAATCCTCGGAGCAGAGGAATTTGGTTTCCATGTCGAGGATAAGGGCTGTTTCGAGAAGCTCGTCGATGTCGAGGAAATTTCCCTCGAGGGAAAACGCCTCGGGATTTTCCGGCTCCGCCTCGACAGAGATGGGAACCTCGACGGAAAGCTCCTTCACGCTGGGAAATTCCGCGCCGCAGCGGTCGCAGATACAGAGCATGGTTGCTGTGATTTCGGCGCTCACGGAGAGCGCACCTGCGGAGTTGCGAACCTCGCCCTCGGCCATCGGCGCGGCGATGTAGCGGATTATTTGGGGGAAGCTCAGCACGGAGGCGGACAGCTCCCGCGAGAAAGCGACACGGCCGCCGGGTATATTAATGATCTCTTTGAGGTCAAGTTTCAAGGATATCCCCTCCCATACAGCCGCTTTGGTATTATAATTGATATATGTTGTCTTGTCAATAAGGTTTTTTGTTGACAAGCGGTATATTATGAAGGATAATCGGTGACATGAAAGAATTTGAGATAAAGAAAAACGATGCCGGACAGCGCCTTGACCGATTTATCGGCAAGGCCGTTCCGCTGTTACCCGAGAGCCTGCTTCAGAAATATATACGCCTAAAGCGCATAAAAGTCAACGGCAAGGGTCAAAAACGCGATTATCGGCTCCTTGAGGGCGAGATAATTCAGCTCTACATCAACGACGAGTTCTTTGAGAAGCCGCGCGAGGACAACGCCTACCTCAAGGTCGGCGCGCCGAAGCTCAACATCGTCTACGAGGACGAAAACATTCTGCTTTGCGACAAACCCGCGGGCATTCTCTGCCACAGCGCGGGACAATGGGACTACAACACCCTCATTGCCAACATTCAGGCCTACGCCGCGCAGAAAGGCGATTGGCGGCCGAGAGAGGAAAATTCCTTTGCCCCCGCGCTCTGCAACCGCATCGACAGAAACACGGGCGGCATTGTCATCGCCGCAAAAAACGCCGAGGCTCTGCGTATACTTAACGAGAAAATACGCGACAGAGAAATTGAAAAGCGCTATCTCTGCATAGTCTCCGGCAAACCGCGCCCGCCCGAGGGCAGGCTTGAGGGCTACCTATTTAAGGATGCGGTGAAAAATCAGGTATATGTCCGTGACAGACAGGAGCCGGGCACCAAAATCGCCGTCACCCACTACCGCGTGCTCGCCTCCGACAGCGGCCTCTCGCTTGTCGAGTGCCGACTTGAGACGGGGCGCACACATCAAATACGCGCGCAGATGGCAAAGGCCGGCTGGCCCCTTCTTGGCGACGGAAAATACGGCGCCGAGCGCTTCAACAAAATCTTTGACGAACAGGGTCAGGCGCTCTATTCCTATAAGCTCACCTTCGCATTCCCGACCGAGTCGGGCATTCTCTCCTATCTTCGGGGGAGAACCTTTTCCGTCTCGGACATCGACTTTGTTAAAAAATATTTCCCGGAATACTTTTTAGATTGACAAAGGTTGGCACAATCTGTATATTCTTTTTGTAATCTGTCAGGAGCCCCCCTCCGCGAGGAGAGGGGGCTTCCAAGCAAAGAGGGGGAGGATAATGGCAAAGGAACTCATTAGATTGGCTGATTGCCGAATGGACTTCGACGGCGAAACCGTCCTCGATTCCGTAAATCTTTATATCAACGACAAGGAATTCCTCACGTTGCTCGGCCCGTCCGGCTGCGGCAAAACAACAACGCTTCGCATCATAGGCGGCTTTTTGCAGCCGACCTCGGGCGACGTTCTGTTTGAAGGCGTGAGGATCAATGATGTCCCGCCCTACAAACGGCGCGTCAACACGGTTTTCCAAAAATACGCCCTGTTTCCGCATCTTGACGTCTACGAGAACATCGCCTTCGGTCTTCGCATCGGCAAGATTTCCGAGGACGAGATTGACGAGCGCGTCACCGAAATGCTGGAAATAGTCTCCCTGAAGGGCTTTGAAAACCGCAAGGTAACTCAGCTCTCAGGCGGGCAGCAGCAGCGCGTGGCAATCGCCCGCGCCCTCATAAACCGCCCGGAAATTCTTCTGCTTGACGAACCGCTGGGCGCTCTCGACCTGCGATTGCGCAAGGACATGCAAAATGAGCTGAAACGCATACAGCAGGCTATGGGCATCACCTTTATATACGTTACCCACGACCAGGAGGAGGCCCTCACCATGAGCGACACCGTCGTCGTCATGGACAAAGGCCGCATCCAACAGATAGGTACGCCCGAGGACATCTACAACGAGCCGAAAAACGCCTTTGTGGCGGACTTCATCGGCGAATCCAACATCCTTGACGGTATCATGCGCGCAGACTACATGGTCGAGTTTTTCGGCCGCAAGTTCAAGTGCATGGACAAGGGCTTCGAAAAGGACGAGCGCGTGGACGTGGTCATCCGACCCGAGGACGTGGACATTGTCCCGCCCGACGCGGGCCATCTCTGCGGAATCGTCACCTCTGTCACCTTCAAGGGCGTACATTACGACATTATTGTCGACTTTAAGGGCTTCAAATGGCTCATCCAAACCACGGACTACCAGCCCGTCGGCACGGATATCGGCATAAAGCTCACCCCGAACGACATTCATGTCATGCGAAAGAGCGAATACTCCGGCATGTTCGGAGACTACAGCTCCTATTCCGCCGAATATGACGATATTTCCGACCCGGACACCGTCATCGGAGGGGAGGACGACGACCTCCCGGATGAGGAGACGCGCGATGAAGACTAAATTTCTCGCCGTGCCATATCTCGTCTGGATGGCTGTTTTCACCATCATACCTCTCGGCATAGTCGTATATTTCGCCTTTACGGACTCCATCACGGGCGGCTTTACGCTCGGAAACCTCGCCGATATGAGCACCTACACGCCGATTTTTCTCAAGAGCGTGTGGCTTGCGCTCGTGTCCTCGCTCATATGCCTCGTCATCGGCTATCCGGTGGCGTACTTCATCGCGGGCTGCACTCCGAGCCGCCAGCGCCTCCTCTATATGCTCATCATGCTGCCCATGTGCATGAGCTTCCTGCTCCGCACCCTCGCTTGGGTCGCGCTTTTGGAGGACACCGGCATCATTAACAGCATCATAACGGCGCTCGGCTTCTCTCCCCTGCCGCTTATCCGCAATTCCGGCGCCGTCGTGCTCGGCATGGTCTACAACTTCCTGCCCTACATGATTCTGCCGCTCTACTCCGTCATCATGAAAATCGACGGGCGGCTTGTCGAGGCGGCTCAGGACCTGGGCTGCAACACCCGTCAGGTCTTTGGGCGGGTCATTCTGCCGCTCTCCATGCCCGGCGTCATTTCCGGCATTACCATGGTGTTCGTGCCTGCCGTCTCCACCTTCTATATCTCGCAAAAGCTCGGCTCCACCGGCACAACCCTCATAGGCGACGTCATCGAGAGCCAGTTCAAGGCGGCATATAACCCCAACCTTGGCGCGGCAATGTCACTCGTGCTCATGGTGCTCGTGCTGCTCTGCGTCTCCGTCATGAATCGCTTCTCTGACAGCGACGACGAAAGCATGGTGACCATATGAGAAGATTTAACCGCATCTTCACCGTTTTGGTGCTCGGCTTTCTCTATGTCCCCATGATTGTCCTTTTCGTGGCGTCCTTCAACTCCGGCATGGACATAGCCGTCTGGAAGGGCTTCACCTTCAGCCAATACGGCGAGCTTTTCCGCGACGGCGTGCTGCTGCCGCTCTTGGCAAACGCGCTCATCATCGCCGTCATATCCTCCCTCGTCGCGACGCTGCTCGGCACCATGGCGGCCATCGGCATACACGGCATGGGCAGGCGGCTTCGCTCCGCCACCATGACGGTCACAAACATCCCGCTCACGAACCCGGAGATTGTGACCGGTGTGTCGCTCGCCCTGCTCTTTGCGTTTTTCGGTCAGATGATGAAGGTCAACAGCGTTCTCGGCTTTACAACGCTGCTCATAGCGCACATCACCTTCAACCTGCCCTACGTCATTCTCTCCGTGCTGCCGAAGCTCACCCAGATGGACCCCGACCTGCGTGACGCCGCCCTCGATTTGGGCTGCACGCCGCTCCAGTCCTTCTTCAAGGTCATCATCCACGAGATTATGCCCGGCGTCGTCTCCGGCGCACTCATGAGCTTCACCATGAGCCTTGACGACTTTGTCATCTCCTATTTCGTCTACGGCCCGAACTTCGTCACCCTGCCCGTGGAGATTTACAACTACACCAAAAAGCCCCTACAGCCCAAGATATACGCCCTGTTCACCCTGCTTTTCCTCGTCATCCTCCTTGTGATGGTGCTGATGAATCTTTTGCAGGCTCGGGACGACAAGCGGCAGGGACTTCGGCGCGGCGTGTTCCGCCGCCGCGGCAAGAGGGATGTGAATGCGGCATGAAAAAATTGCTTGCCGCGCTCGCGGCCTTTACGCTCTGCGCCTCACTCGCGCCACTTCCGGCACATGCCGCGGGCACCTCTATAAACGTCTACAACTGGGGCCAATACATCTCCGACGGCACGGACGACTATATCGACGTAAACCGCGCCTTCACCGAGGCAACCGGTATTGAGGTCAACTACATGACCTTTGACTCCAACGAGAGCCTCTACACCAAGCTCAAGACCGGCGGCTCCACCTACGACGTCATCATACCCTCGGACTATATGGTCGCGCGTCTGCTGAACGAGGGCCTGCTCCTCCCCATCGACTTTGCCAATGTCCCCAACTACAAATACGTTGACGAGGCCTACAAAAACACCGCCTATGACCCCGAAAACCTCTATTCCGTCCCCTACACCTGGGGCACCGTCGGCATCATCTACAACAGCGCCCACGTTGACGAGGCGGATACCGGCGGCTGGGATTTGCTCTGGAACGAGAAATACGGCGGCAAAATCCTCATGTTCGATAACCCCCGTGACGCCTTTGCAATTGCCGAAATAAGCCTCGGCTACGACGTCAACACCTTTGACCCCGACGAGCTGCGCTCCGCCTCCTATAAGCTCATTGAGCAAAAGCCCCTCGTCCAAAGCTATGTCATGGACCAGATTTATGACAAGATGGAGCGCGGAGAGGCATGGGTCGCCCCCTATTACGCCGGCGACTACCTCATGATGTCCGAGGAAAACGAGGACCTCGCCTTCTACTTCCCCAAGGAGGGCTACAACCTTTTCATCGACGCCCTCTGCATCCCCTCATGCAGCGAGAACAAGGCCGGCGCGGAGGCCTACATTAACTTCCTCTGCTCGCCCGAGATTAGCGGGCAGAACCTTGAATACCTCGGCTACTCCACCCCAGTCTCCGCCGCCAAGGAATTCATGGACGAGGAGGTCGCCTCAAGCGAGATAGCCTACCCCGACGAGCAGACGCTCTCGCGCGGCTACAGCTTCTCCTTCCTCCCCATCGAGACAAACCAGCTTATGGACAGCCTTTGGCTCTCCGTCAGGACGGAGGGCGGCGTCGAGTGGACGCCAATCATCGGCATCGGGCTTTTTGTCCTGCTGATGGCCTCGTACCTCATCGCCAAGCGCGTAAAAACAGCGCGGCGCAAACAGAATCGTTGCAAAAAGTGGCGCACACAGATATAATAAACGGTGGGGAATTCCCCACCGTTTATTTACATTCGGGTTTGGAGTGTTTCTATGCTTAAAGCTCTTAGGGAAAACAAAATAACCGCAGCGCTCCTTGCGCTCGGCTTTATCTGCGCCCTGCTGCTCTGCGGCGCGAGAGTGGCGGCGGAGGCGAAAAACAACGAGGTCTGCTTCATAATGACCGCCGCAGACATGGCGCTCATCGAAGGCGAGCTGCCCCTTGTCCGCGAATTTGACGGCGGAAACACCCTTGACGGCAAAACTCTCCTGATTGAGGACGACGCGCAGTTTTCCTATGTCCCGAAGGCTTCACTCGTCCTCGGCGGGGACATGGCACGCTGTCTGTATCTCTTTCCGCAATTTGCCGCGCGCTACAACTACCTCGGCTTTGACGGCGCTAAGGAGCTGGAAAATCTCATCTACCGCGCCGTCACAGAGCGGAACATCCGCGTCGTTTGGCTGACGCCCTTCACGGATTCCCTCACAGGCGCTCGGATTACCGACGCCGAAGAATACAATTCAGTCATCTCTGCGCTCACGACCCGCCTCGCCCGCCACGGCCTCAGCGTCGGCGGGGGCTTCTCCGCCATAGCCGAGCGCGAGCCGTCACGGCTGCTGCTCTCGGGCGCGATGCTTGGCGTTTTCGCCGCCTGCTGTCTCCTGTTATGCGCGTTATGTAAACCTATCAAATGGCTCGCATTACCGGGAGCCGTAATCTGCCCGGCGGCGGCATGGCTCCTGCCCTCGCTTGCCGTCCCGATTTTTGCCTTTGCGGCGGCTGCGGTATTTCCCGCTCTCGCCATGTGGCATGCGACGGACGCGCTGAGCGCGCTTCGGGCGCGGCCACTCTCGCGGGAGCTTGGCGCTTATGCCTCGCTGCTCGCCGTCTCCGCCGCAATCGCGCTCGTCGGCGGCCTCTTTGTCGGAGCGCTACAGTCCTCCTCCGACTATATGCTTGCTGTGCTGAACTTCCGCGGCGTCAAGCTCAGTCAAATACTGCCGCTCATTTTTACCGTATATCTCGTCCTGCGCTTTCTCTGCCCGCCGAGGGAGCTTCTCTCCGCCGGGAAGCTCGCCGTGCTCCTCTGCGCCGCCCTGCTCCTCTGCGCGGGCGGCTACTACATCCTGCGCAGCGGCAACTCGAGCGTCGGTATCTTTGAACAGCGCTGCCGCAATCTGCTTGAGAACGTCCTTCTCGCCCGCCCGCGCACCAAGGAATTCTTAATCGCCTGGCCCTGCCTCGCGCTCGCGGCAATCGCGCTTGCGCATGACAGACGGCGCTATTGCTGGCCCTTTGCCATACTCTCCTCCGTCGGCTTTTCTTCGATAGTCAACACCTTCTGCCACTCCCGCTCGCCGCTTTGGCTCTCGCTCACGCGCAGTCTCACCGGCGTACTCATCGGCGGCGCCGTCGGGCTTGTCCTCATCGCCCTGACACACCGCGCCCGCCCGCGCGGATAGGGACGCAAAAATGAACTGCCCCCGAAGTTAAACAGCGCTTGCGCTGCAAAGCTTCCCGGGGCAGTTCATTTTTTTGCTGTATGCTGTTAGGCTATCGCGGCCTTGGCCTGCTCGCACAATGCGGTGAAAGCGGCGGGGTCATGGATTGCCATCTCGGACAGCATTTTGCGGTTCATATCTATGCCGATGGTCTTCAGTCCGTGCATGAAGGTGGAGTAGTTCATGCCGTTCAGTTTGCAGCCCGCGCTTATACGGGTAATCCAAAGGGAACGGAAGTCTCTCTTTTTCTGCTTGCGGCCGATATATGCATAGCGGCCGGACTTCATGACCTGTTCCTTCGCCATCTTGAAGTGACGGGACTTGTTGCCCCAGTAACCCTTGGCGAGACCCAGCATTTTATTTCTTCTCTTGCGCGTCATCATCGCGCCTTTAACTCTGGCCATTTCTGCGGTCCTCCTTATTTATACGGGATCATACACTTGATCGCGGCAACGTTAGTCTCGTCGGCATATGTCCCCTGACGAAGACCTCTCTTACGCTTCGGAGATTTTCCGTGGCCGGTGGCCAGATGTGACTTGTTTGCGTGCGCGCGCTTGACCTTGCCGGTCGAGGTGAGATTGAATCTCTTTTTCGCGCCGCTGTGAGATTTCAGCTTGGGCATGGTTTATATGTCTCCTTCCTTGGTATGCTTACGATAATTATTCTGCCTGAGAAGGCTCTGCGGCGACCTCGCCGGCAGGCTCCACAACGGTCTCGGTCTTGGGCTTCGCGGGCTTCTTCGCAGGAGCCACAACCACCCTCGGCGAGATGAAAATGGACATATTGCGCCCCTCTAATTTGGGGAACTTATCGAGGTTCGCCACTTCTTCGCAACGCTTGGCAAAGTCGCGCAGAAGGGTATCTCCGATGTCGGTATGGGCCATTTCGCGGCCCCTGAAGCGCACGGTGACCTTGACCCTGTCGCCGTCTGCGAGGAACTTTTGCGCGTTCCTGAGCTTCACAAGGAAGTCGTTCTCGCCGATACCGGGAGACATGCGGATCTCTTTTATCTCAACGATATGCTGATTTTTGCGGGCTTCTTTTTCTCGCTTTGACTGCTCGAAGCGATACTTGCCGTAATCCATTATCTTGCAGACAGGCGGGTTTGAACCCGGTGCTATCTTGACAAGATCGAGGTCCTTCCCGATGGCGATATCCATTGCCTGCGCGGAGGACATGATACCGAGCTGTTCGCCGTCATCGCCGATGAGACGCACTTCTCTGTCGCGGATCTCGTCGTTGATTTGATACTCTGAGTTTGCTATCAAAAACACCTCCACAGAAGAAAAACGCGGATGCTTTCGACATCCGCGCGTAAAAACACAATAATCCCGAGGGATTGCGTTTCTATTGACCGCGACTCGCCTAAAGCGGTCGGGTGAGGCGGCGGAAGCCGTTCCTTCTTTATTTTAACTTTGCCAATATATCAGCATTCTGCGCGTATGTCAAGCATTTTTTCCGTGGAAAAGGACATACTTGGAAACGGGAGTGATTGAAATGCTGCTTGAAACCCTGTTTTCCGGGGTGCTTGGCGCGGCGCTGTACGGAGGGCTGGAGCTGCTCTGGCGGGGGCGCACCCACTGGACCATGCTGCTCGCCGGCGGCCTGTGCTTTTCCGTCATGTATCTGCTCGCCACGCGCGCCGACTGGCCGCTCTGGCAAAAATGGCTCTGCTCCGCCGCCGTCATAACCACAGTGGAATTTGTGACAGGCGCCGTCGTAAACCTGCGCCTCGGCTGGGACGTCTGGGACTATTCCGACCTGCCGCTTAACCTCTGCGGGCAAATCTGCCTGCTGTATTCGGCGATTTGGTTTCTGCTTGCCATACCCGGCACGGCGCTTTGTTCCCTGCTGAAGCACAGTCTTTTTTAAGGAACCACTGATTAAATCCGTTGCGTGGATTGGCGAGCAGATTTTTTGTCCGGCGAGTCAAAAACACGCAGGAATACTGACGTATTTCAAGGGTTTTTGGCGATGTCCGGACGGAAAAGATGCCGTCAAGACGTGCGGCGGATTTAATCAGTGGTTCCTTAGCCCTTTTGCTCCATGGCGAGCTTTACTATGCGGCTGGTGCCGAGTCTGTCGGCACCGAGGGCAATGAAGTCCTCCGCGTCCTCAATCGACGAGATGCCGCCGGCGGCCTTGATTTTGACGTGGTCGGCGCAGCAGGCGCGCAGCAGCGCCACGTCGTCCCGCGTCGCTCCGCCGCTTGAAAAGCCCGTGGAGGTTTTGATGTATTCCGCGCCGGAATCGGAGACTATGCGGCACAGCCTGCGCTTCTCCTGCTCCGTCAGCAGGCAGCATTCGATGATTACCTTGAGCGTTTTGCCGCCGGTCTCCTCGCGCACGGCGGCTATATCGGACGCGACCTCGTCCCAGCAGCCGTCCTTGACCATCGAGAGATTTATGACCATATCGAGCTCATCCGCGCCGTTTTTGACGGCGTCTGCCGCCTCAAACGCTTTGACGGCGGAGGTCGAATAACCGTTCGGGAAGCCGATGACTGTGCAGACCCGGATTTTGCCGCCGACATAGCGCTTTACCCCCGCGACATGGCAGGGCGGGATGCAGACGGAGGCGCAGCCGTATTGGAGCGCCCGGTCGCAGAGGGTTTTGATTTCCCCTGCCGTGCAATCCGTGCGCAGGAGCGTGTGGTCGCAGTGCGCGAGTATATCTTTAATATCCATATAGCAGCTCCTTATTTGTATCGTCATATTATAGCCCCGCTCCCGTGAATATACAAGCCCGCATCGGAATAAGATGTCCTATCCGAAGATACGGAGGCGACGGCATGGACGAAATAAAAGCAGACAATTTGGTTGAGCTGAGGGGTACCTTGGCAGGCGCGCCGGTTTTCTCACACGAGAGCCGGGGCGAGCGGTTTTTCACATTCCCCGTGGAGACGACGCGGCTTTCCGGGGCCGTGGACAGGCTGAACGTCGTGGCGCGGGAGGCACAGCTCGTCTCGCTCGCGGCGGAGGAGGAACCGTTCGTACACGTTATCGGGGAGCTGCGCTCCTTCAACAATAAGCGGGGTGAAGGCTCGAGGCTTATCATCACCGTTTTCGCACGCGAGCTGACTCTTGACACGGGCGAGGAGATAAACAGCGTTGCGCTCACGGGGGCGCTCTGCAAGCCGCCCAATCTGCGCACGACTCCCATGGGCAGGGATATCTGCGACCTGATGCTGGCGGTCGGACGGCGCTACGGGCGCTCGGACTACCTCCCCTGCATCTGTTGGGGCCTGCGCGCCCGCGACGCCGTCGGCTGGAACGTCGGCGACCGCGTGACCCTCAGAGGGCGCATACAGAGCAGGCAGTACATAAAGCTCATCGACGGCGAAGCCATAGAAAAAACCGCCTTCGAAGTCTCCGTAGTGGAAATCTCCAAAGCCTGATGCG
>JAVVTL010000017.1:0-27893 GCA_036653715.1 Oscillospiraceae bacterium | reverse complement strand
TTACAGGCGGTTTAGGTATTGGGCTCTGCGGCGCTCAAGCTCGGCGTTGTATTCGGTGTTGCCGGCGGCGTGAAGCTCGTGGAGATAGGCGTGGTGGTTTACCCTTATCTCCTTGTTGTCGATGGCGAGCATCAGCAGGGCGATGCTGGAGCACTGGTCGGCGGCGCGCTCAAGATATGTGAGGACTTCAAGGAACACAAGACCGCCGCTGACGGTGCAGGTGCCCTGACGCAGTCTGTCGGTGTGGTTGTCGCGCAGGGTCTGGACGATGTCGTCTATGACCTCCTCAAGCGGCTCCACCTTGGCGGCGAGGACGAGGTCGTTCGCGCCGAAGGCGTCCACCGTGAGTCGGACGATTTCGCTGACTGCCTCGCAGATAACGGAAAGCTCCGCCTTGCCGTTGTCGGAGAAGCTGACCTTGCCGGCTTGGAGCCGCAGCGCCAGCTCGTCGATGTTGGTGGCGTAGTCGCCGATGCGCTCGAAGTCCGGCACGGCCTGCATGAGCAGGTTCATCTGCGCGTCGCTCCCGCCGCCGTCGAGCTTTTTTGAGAGGGCTATGAGGAAATTGTCCGCCCTGTCGGCAAAGCCGTCGATTCGCTCCTCGCGGTTGTGGATGGCCTCGCTCGTGGAGGGGTTATAGGTGATTAGCTGTGCCACGCTGAGGTTGAGGTTGTCGTAGGCGAGGGTGCCCATGCGCGCTATGGCGCGGACGGATTCGTCCATGGCGACGCCGGGGGAGACGAGCAGCTTTTCGTCCAGCAGTCCGGCCTCTGCGGCGCGCTCGTTCTCGTCGTCGTCCGCCTTGATTATGCGGCAGGAGAGCTTAACGAGTATGCCGGTGAAGGGCATGAGGACTGCGGCGGTGATGACGTTGAAAAGGGTCTGGAAGTTTGCGATATCGCCGCTGTCAACGGTTTTCATCCAAAGCTCGCCAAGTCCGCCGAGCTTTTGGACGACGGTCATGCCTATCATAAAGAGCACGGTGCCGATGACGTTAAAGAGGATGTGCGCGACGGCGGTGCGCTTGGCGTCCCTCGAGGAGCCGATGGAGCAGAGGACGGCGGTGACAATGCAGGTGCCGATGTTTATGCCGAGGATGAGCGGATATATGAGGCTGAAGGTCATCGTGCCGGTGGAGGATAGCGCCTGCAGCATTCCGACGACGGCGGAGGAGCTTTGGACTATGACCGTTATGACGATGCCGGTGACTATGCCGAGCAGAGGCAGCTGGGAGAAGCGCTGGAGAATTTCGATGAAGACGGGCGACTCCGCAAGCGGGGAGACGGCGCTCGTCATGGTGAGCAGGCCGATGAATAGGATGCCGAAGCCCATGAATATCTCGCCGATGCCCTTGGTGCCGTGCTTTCTCACAAACATGATGAGGATGATGCCGATGATGAGCGCGATGGGCGCGAGGGAGGAGGGCTTAAGGAATTCCAAAAGCGCGTTGCCGGAGGAATCGATGTCCATGAGTCGGATTATTTGGGCGGTGACGGTGGTGCCGATGTTTGCGCCCATGACGATGGAAATTGCCTGGCGCAGTGTGAGGATGCCCGCCGCCATAAGGCCGACGGAGAGGACGATGGTGGCGGAGGAGGACTGGATGATGGCGGTGACGACCATGCCGGTGAGCATACCCGCAAAGACGTTTTTGGTGAGTCTTCCGAGGATGCGCTTCAGCGTCTCGCCGGAGCTTTTTTTGAGGCCGTCGCCCATTAGCTCCATGCCGTAGAAGAACATTGCAAGTCCGCCGAACATGGTGAGAAGATTGAAAATAGTCAAGCTCTTATACCCCTATCCTTATCTATGTCTGTCTCTTTCCGAAAGCGGTCAGAATCGACCGAATAATTGAATTATAACATAGCTTTCGCCCAAAAAAAGACTCCGGGGCAAAATATTACATGGAATTTACATTTTGGGTTGACAAATATAATTATGTCGGTATAATGAACACAATCAAATATGGTCATGCCTATTTAACGTATGCCACAACAACCGGGAATCGCTTCTGGTTATAATGACTACGCAAGGCAAAGATAGAGGCGCGGTCAACAATAGTAAGCTCCGAGAAAACGACAGACATCGGGGGCTGAAAGGGAAGACTGCCGAGGGGCCGCAAAGTGTCTGCTTTGAGGTAACCTGGGCCGTCGGTCAATATCCGGCGGACTGTCACGAAAGTGGAGGGCTGTCAACGACCTGCGTCACTGTACCGCTATAGCTATAGCCTTTTCAGTCATGCCGTCGGCTTTCCGCCGCGGCATGGCTGTTTTTGTATTTATCTGAACGGGGCGGCTGCCGTCCCGCAAAAAAAGGGAGAGAGAAACATGAAAAGAACCCGCAAGCTGCTTCTGATGGCGCTTGTCGTCCTTCTCGCAATCGCACTTTTAACAGTCGGTGCCTTTGCTGCGGACGGAGAGTCGGAAAACCCGAGCAATATGTACGCCACCTTCTGGGCGCTGGTGCCGCCCCTCGTCGCCATAGCGCTGGCGCTCATAACCAAGGAGGTCTATTCCTCACTGTTTATCGGCATCGTTTTGGGCGGCCTGTTCTACTCGAATTTCAGCCCCATCCCCGCGCTGGACGCCGTGGTCAATAACGGCCTCGTCTCCGCCGTGGCGGACAACGCCGGCATCTTCGCCTTTTTGGTGATTCTTGGCATAATGGTCGCGCTCGTCAACAAGGCGGGCGGCTCCGCCGCCTTCGGGCGCTGGGCGGAGACGCACATAAAATCCCGCGTGGGCGCAATACTCGCAACCTTTGTCCTGGGCGTGCTCATCTTTATCGACGACTATTTCAACTGCCTGACCGTCGGCAGCGTCATGCGCCCCATCACGGACAGACACCATGTCTCCCGCGCAAAGCTCGCCTACCTCATCGACGCCACAGCCGCGCCGGTCTGCATGATAGCGCCGATAAGCTCATGGGCCGCCGCCGTCTCCGGTGTTGTGAAGGACTATAACGGCATCGAGCTTTTTGTCCGCGCTATACCCTGGAACTACTACTCCCTGCTGACGCTCGTCTTCATCGTCGCCATCACACTCATGAAATTCGACTACGGCCCGATGAAGCTGCACGAGATGAACGCCATGCTCAACAACGACCTCTATACCACGGGCGACCGTGTTGACGAGGCGATGGACGACGAAGTGCCAAGCCCGAGGGGCCGCGTCATCGACCTCATCCTGCCCGTCGCGGTGCTCATAGTCGCCTGCTTTGTCGGCCTGCTCTATGTCGGCGGCTACTACACCGCCGGCGGAGAATATTTCCACGACCTCGTGGGTGCCTTCGGCGATACGGACGCTTTTGTCGCGCTCCCCTGGGGCTCCATCATCACCCTGCTTTTCACAATCATCTACTTCATCTGCCGCAGGGTCGTCAGCTTCAAGGACGCAATGAATTGCATTCCCAAGGGCTTTATAGCCATGGTGCCCGCCATCCTCATCCTCACCTTTGCCACCTCCCTGAAGAACATGACGGGACTGCTCGGCGGTGCCGTTTATGTCCATGACGTCATGTACAGCGCCTCCGCAAGCCTGTTCATGCTTCTGCCCGCCATCATCTTCCTCGTCGGCTGCCTGCTCAGCTTCTCCACAGGCACAAGCTGGGGCACCTTCGGAATCCTCATCCCCATCGTCACCGCCGTCTTCAGCGTGGACAGCCCCCTGCTCATAATCGGCGTCTCCGCCTGCCTTGCCGGCGCGGTCTTCGGCGACCACTGCTCGCCCATCTCCGACACCACCATCATGGCCTCCGCGGGAGCCATGAGCAACCATGTAAACCATGTCTCCACACAGCTCCCCTATGCCGTCACGGTTGGCTCAATCTGCTTCGTGAACTACATACTCGCGGGCTTCATCCAAAACGTCTATATCTGCCTCGCGATAGGCATAGTCCTCACCCTCGGTACCCTGTTCGTTATCAGAGCCGTGGAAAACAAAAAGACGGCCTCGGCGGCACAGTGATTACACACAAAAAAATTCGCAAAAGTCCGCTCATTTGACGCTTGCGAAAAAACCGCCCGGTGCTATAATTACAATAGAATCAAGTCTCCGAAAGCCTCCACTCATCTTTTTGAAGGGAGGCTTTCGCACAGAAAGAAGCGTGAAAGCATGACAATACAAGAGGTATGGGACAATGCGCGAGAGGTCATGGCTCCGAATTGCCGCGCCTGCAAGGTCTGCGACGGCAAGGCCTGCCGCGGCGAGATACCCGGCGTCGGCGGCATGGGGGACAGCTCCTCGTGGACGGCCTGCATGGATTTTCTGAAAAGCGTCAAGCTCAATATGGACACCGTATACGACTATCACGGCACGGACACCGCGCTTTCCATGTTCGGAAACAGCTACGACTATCCCGTTTTCATAGCGCCGATAGGCGGCATGGGCGGCTTCAACTACAACAGCGCGATGACGCTCGGGGAATATTCGCAGACCATGGCGGAGGGCGCGCTGGACGCGGGCATCCTGTCCTTCGTCGGCGGGAACGACACGATGGGCGGCAAACAATTCGAGGCGGGCCTGCGCGTCACCCGCGATATGGGCGGACGCTGCGTCGTCACCGTGAAGCCCTATGCCAACGAGCTTATGCTGCCCTGCTTCAGGGCGCTTGAGGCGGCGGGTGCCGTCGCCGTCGCGAGCGACATTGACGCGGCGGGCTTTGCCAACATGCGCGAGCGGGCAAACAGCGTCAATCCCAAGGGCGTCGCCGAGCTGCGCGAGCTTGCCGAGAGCGTCAAAATTCCCTTTGTGCTCAAGGGCATTATGACGGCGGCGGGAGCGGTCAAGGCGGCGGAGGCCGGCTGCTATGCCATCATCGTCTCCACCCACGGCGGGCGGGTCATCACCTCCGCCCCGTCAACCTGCGAGGTCCTGCCCGAGATACGCGCGGCGGTAGGGGACAGGCTCAAAATAATCGTGGACGGCGGCATCCGCTCCGGCACGGATATCTTTAAGGCCATAGCCCTCGGCGCGGACGCCGTCATGATAGGCAGACCCTATGCCGTGGCGGTCTACGGCGGCGGGCGCGAGGGCGTGGCGCTCTACACCCGCAAGCTTGGCGAGGAGCTGCGCCACACCATGCTCCTCTGCGGCGCATCAAGCCTCGCTGAGATAAGCCCGAAAATGCTGCGCCTGCCCAAATAAAAAAACGACCCCGACGATACGTCCTCCCTCGCTCGCGCTTGGGAGGACAATTTCGTCGGGGTCAGTTGTCGGGGAGGCGGGATTATTCGTCCTTGGAGGTGTCTTCGACTATCTCGACTTCGATGTTGCAGCTGCAATCGGCTTCCTGCTCGTCGGCGTCAACGACGTCCTCGAAGCTTGCGTCGGTGCAGTCGTCGTCGCCGCCGGCTTTTTTAAGCTCGGCAAGCTCGCGGTCGATTGCCTCTATTCTGTCGTTTGCGAGGGTGACCTCGTCAAAAAGCTGGACGAAAAATTCACCCGGGTCCTTGCGGTTTGTTTCATAATAAAGTCTGCCGATTTCGGTGTAGACCTTCCTCGCGTTTTCGCGCTCCGCGCTCTGCTCCATGGAGAGCTTCGCGGTGCGGCCGAGGGATTTTGCCTTGTCTCCCGCGCCGACGGCGATGTCGCGAGCGATGTCCGCAACGCCGTTGACGGTGGCCTTGAAGGCCTCTTTGAAATCATTGTAGTCCGACATGATATTTTCCTCCAAAAAAATTATTGGCTTGGGGATTGATTATTGGCTTGGTGCTTGCGGGTTTATATGTTTTCGTCGCCGTCGGAGGGTGCCTGCTCCGATTCGGCGGGACGGGCGGAGAAAAGCGCGGGGTGCTGCCTTTTGTGAGCTATGAGGAGCGCCGCCGCGGCGACAAGCGCGGATAGCGCCGCAAGAAGCTGGGACACTCGCAGTCCCGTGCCGCCAAGATACAGGCTGTCCGTGCGCAGCCCCTCGATGAGGGCGCGGCCGACGCCGTACCACAGCACATAGAGGAAGAAGACCTGACCGTCGTATTTGCGGCGGCCTTTTTTGACCCACAGGGCGAGCAGCAGGAAGCCGACAAGGTTCCACAGGCTCTCATAGAGGAAGGTCGGGTGGACATAGACGGTCTCCCGTCCCGGCATGGTGAGGCCCATGCGGCAGAAGACCTCGGTCTCCGCGCCGAAGGCCTCGCGGTTCATGAAGTTGCCCCAGCGCCCGACGCTCTGGCCTATGAGCAGACCAAAGGAGCAAATGTCAAGCGTCGCGCCGATGGGGATGCGCTTTTTTTTGCACCAGAGGACGGCGGCGAGGCCGCCTGCGATTATGCCGCCGTAGATGGCGAGGCCGCCCTCCCATATTTTGAAAATATCCGCAAGGTTATTTTTGTAATCCTGCCACTCGAAGGCGACGAAGTAGAGCCTTGCGCCGATGATGCCGATGGGCAGGAGCCAAAGCACGAGGTCATAGACGTTGTCCTGCGTCAGCCCGAAGCGGGGGGCGCGGCTCGCGCAGTATAGTAGGGCGAGGATGAAGCCGAAGGCTATGATGACGCCGTACCAATAGATGGGACGGCCGAAAAGGTAGAAGCAGGCAGGCGGGTTTATGGACAGACCGCCGAGCATGGGGAAGCTGATGGCGGCGCCGCGCATGATGGTTTCCATGGCGTATCCTTTCGTTTCAGGCGGAGGTTAAGGGCTTTACGACGGAGAGAGAAAGCTTTTCGGGGCGAATATTTTCCGCAATAAATGCCTCGCACTCGAGCGCCGTTATCTCGGGGAGCAGCTCGAAGGCGTCAAGGGAGAGATAGCCGCCAAAATGCCCCAGCGCCATATCATAGCACAGATTATCGAAGACCTCAAGTCCCCGCAGGCGCGAGCCGTAGGCGGCGCGGCGGGCGCGCTCAAAGGCTGCCGCGTCCTGTCCCGACTGCGCAATCCGCGCGGCCTCGGAGCAGAGGCGTTCGAGGACTTTTTCGGGGTTTGCGCTCTCGCCGCCGGCGAGGAAGGTGGCGGTGCCGGCGGAATAATCAATCTCCGCGTCAAAGTCGCCGCGCAAAAGCCCCTCGGCGTAGAGGCCGTTATAGAAGGGCGAGGAGCGCCCCAAAAGACAGCGCAGGGAGAGTGAGCCGACGAGCTTTTGGCGCAGGAGCGCCCTGCCCTTTTCGGCGGGCTTGATTTTGGAGCCGAGCATGAATTGCGGCGCGGAGACGGCCATTTCCCGTTCACTTCGCGCGCGGAGCGGCAGCTCGCTCTCGGGCGCGCCGAAATCCGGCTCGGGCACGGGCGCTTTTTCGCTCGGGAGCGTCTCCCGAGCTATGCGGAGAACGGACTCGGGGTCGTTGCCTCCCGCGACGCAGAGGACCATGTTGGAGGGGCTGTAGAATGCGCTATGGCAGTCATAGAGCGTCTTTTCGCTTATGTGGGAGATGCTCTCCACAGTGCCGACCACGGAGTCGCGGATGGGATTTTCGGCATACAGCGCGCGCAAAAGGTCGTTGTAGACGCGGAAATATGGGTCATCCTCCGTCATTCGCACCTCCTGACCGATGATGCCCTGTTCCTTTTGGACGCTCTCGGCGGTGAAGTAGGGCGTGGAGACAAAATTGAGGAGCGTGTGCAGATTCTCGTCAAAGCCCTGCGTGCTCTCGAAGTGGTAGGCGGTTATGCCGCTCGAGGTGAAGGCGTTTGGTGAGGCGCCGTTCGCGGAGAGCGTGCCGAGCGCGTTGCCGTCGGGCATGTCGAACATTTTGTGTTCAAGGAAATGGGCGACGCCCTCGGGCGTGTCGCGCGGCTCGCCGTTCAGACGGAAGCGCCGCATTGCGCCGCCGTAGTTGGTGGCAAAAAACGCAAAGCTGCGCGCATAGTCGGGGCGGGGCAGGACATAGACCGCAAGGCCGTTCGGCAGCGTGTCGAGGTACAGGCGCTCGCTGAGGTTTTCGTAGGTCTTATTCGTCATCGGCGGCGTCCCCCTCTGCGTTTTTCAGGAAATACACGGCGTCGCACTCGACGCCATTGGCAATGGCGATTATCTCCTCACGCGTGACGGATTCGCAGAGCAGCGCCAGCTCGTCCGGCGAGCAGTCGGAGCCGTCAAGGTTTTGGGAGAGCCACCAGCTCTCAAGCTGTTCGGCGCTGTCCATTGAGGCGCGCAGGTCGGAGGCGACGCTTTTTTTCGCGGAGAACAGCTCGGCGTCGCTTATCTCGCCGCGCTTTATGGCCTCAAGCTGGGCAAAGATTTCGTCCTTGGCGGCGTCGTATTTGTCAAATTCTATGCCGCTCGAGACGAGCAGCAGGCCCTTGTGCAGGTCAACCGCAGAGGAGGCGTAGTAGCAGAGCGACAGGCGCTCGCGGACGTTTGTAAAGAGCTTGGAGGTGACAGAGCCGCCGAATACGGCGTTAAAGACGCGCAGGGCGGCGGGGTCGGGGTCATCCATGCAGTCGCCGAGTCGCCAGCCGATGGCAAGCTTGCCCTGCGTGACATTCAGCTCCTCGGTGAAATATCGCGGCTCGGCCTCAAGAGCGTTCATGCGCACGTCCGTGCCGAGGTCAAAGTCAAGCTCGCCGCGCGGCAGGGTATAGAGCGCATGCAGGAGCGCCTCGCGAACGCGCTCGTATTTCGCGCCGCCGCAATAAAATATCTCGATGGGCGAGGCGGCAAGGAGCGAGTGGTAGTGCTTTGTGAGCTTTTGGTAATTTATCGCCTCCGCCGAGCTTTCGTCGCCGAGGGAATTGACGGCAAAGTCCTCGCAGGAGCACATGTTTTCGATGAGGCGCAGTATGGCGTAGCGGCCCTTGTCGTTCACTCGGGCGAGTATGCGTTCAACGAGCTTGCTGCGCTCGCCTGCGACATAGTCCGGCAAAAAAAGCCCGCCGCGCGTGTTGGGGGAGAGCAGCAGCTCGCCGACGAGGGCGGAAACGCGCTCCGTCAGCCCTTCGTCGCCGGGCAGATATGCGTCGCCCGCGAAGGAGGCGAGAAAGCCGACGGCCTGAATTTCGCCGATTCGCCGCACCGAGGGGAGCACGAGCGCGCCGTAAAGCTCGTCCTGTAGGGCGGAAAGAGCGTCCATATCCGGACAGCGGGTTGTGCCTCGCCGCAGGACGGAGGGGATGAGGGCGTTCATGGCGGCGGTCTCCGCCGAAAGCTGCGTGAGCAGGGTGACACTCAGGGTGTCTGTTTTGAATTTGTCCGTGTTTATGGCGGTCAGCCAAACGCCGGGCATAATTTCGTCTCTTGTGCGCTCCAAGCCGACGCCTCCTTTGTCAATTTTTTCTATTTTAATTATACCACCGTCAAAGCGCTTTTGGTAGATTATTTGTTAACATCCCCGTCATTTGCGACTGTTCCGTCCCGAGTGGCGGAGATGTGCCGCTCCCGCCCCGCCGCGTCCGTCCAAACCGCCCCGAAGCCCTCCCAATCGGAGGGCAGGCGCGGAGCGACGGAAAGCTCGCCGTCCCTGCGCCGCAGGCCGAGCAGCTCGGAGGCGGCGACGCGGAAAAACCAGCCGGCAGAGCCCGTATACCAGCTCCAGCCGTCCTCGCCGTATCTGTCCGCGTTCGCGTAGACGTCGGCGGGCAGGACGAATGGCTCCGCCCCGCCGTGCCTTTTGAGCAGGGCGCTCAGGATGGCAAAGCCGTCGTCCGTCCTGCCCTCGCGCAGACAGGCGAGCGCGAGCCAAATTGCGCCGTGGGTGTATTGCCCGCCGTTTTCGCGGAAGCCGGGGCCGTAGCTCTTGATATAGCCGGGGTTTTCGCCCGCGGCTTCAAAGGCGGGGTCAAACAGCTTTATGACGCCGTGCTCCCTGTCAAAGAGCAGGTCGAGCGCGGAGTCGAGCGCGGCGGCGCGTTTTTTGGGCGAGGACTCGGCGCAGAGGCAGGCCCAGCTTTGAGCCACGCTGTCAATCTTGCAGCCGACGGAGGACTTGGAGCCGAGCGGCGAGCCGTCGTCGTAATAGCCGCGCAGATACCATGAGCCGTCCCAAGCCCTGTCCGCCGCGCGTCCGAAGCGCATGGCGGCGGAGAGCAGCGCGGCGGCGTCGTTTTTTCGCCCGCAGGTCTCGAGCAGCAGGGCAAAGCGCCTTGCCGTGTGCGAGAAAAACCATGTGAGCCATACGCTCTCGCCGCTGCCGCCCGCGCCGACCTTGTCCATGCCGTCGTTCCAGTCGCCGTCGCCCATGAGCAGCAGGCCGTGCGCTCCCGCGCCGCGCTCGGAAACAAGCGTCAGCGCAAGAGCGGCATGAGTGAGGACGCTCTCGCGGTTTTCGGAAATTCCCGGCGTCTCGTAGCGGCTTTTTTCGTCGTCCCGCAGCAGGGGGGAGACGACATAAGGAATCTCGTCGGCAAGCAGCGCAAGGTCGCCCGTGGCGTCGGTATATTCACAGCAGGCCCACGGAAGCCAGAGCAAATCGTCCGAGCAGCGGGTGCGGACGCCGTGGCAGGTGTCGCCGTCGGGATGCCACCAGTGCATGACGTCGCCCTCCGGGTATTGATGGGCGCAGGCGTCAAGAATGCGCCGTCGGGCATAGGCGTCGGAGATGAGCAGGAGATTCACGCCGTCCTGCAGCTGGTCGCGGAAGCCGTAGGCGCCGCCGCTCTGGTAGAGCGAGGAGCGCCCCATGAGCCGACAGGCGACGGTCTGATAAACCGCCCAGCCGTTCAGATAGCGGTTGAGCGCCTCGTCGGGCGTTGTGACGCGCAGACGTCCCGCGATGCCGCGCCAGTAATTTTTTGTATCCTCAAGCGCGGCACGGGCGGCCTCCGGCTCGGCAAGGGCGCGAAGCGCGGGGCTTTCCGCACAGCCGCAGACGATGACCTGCGCCTTTTCCTGCGGGAGAACGACGCCGAAGCAGGGCAGCAGCCCCGCGCCGACGGCACCGTCGAGCCGCCCCGTCAGCCAAGCGCCCAAATCGCAGGTGATACCCGTCGGCGCGGCGGAAAAAAGCGCCGTAAATTCCACATCGGGCCATGGCGAGCGCGAGCTGCGGGCGCTCAGAGTTTGGTTAACATAATCAGTAACAACAAAGCCCGCGTCGCGCTGTTCGCCGCAGAGACAGAGGTCGGTTTTCCAGAAAATTTCAGCGCCCGCGCCCTCAATGAGCAGGACACGCGCGGCGGTGTCGGGCGGGACAAAGGCGGTGACGCGGACGCTGCCGGAGGGGAACTCCTTTTCCCATTCCGCCCAGCCGAGGCCAAAGGTGACGCGGCAGGGGATGCCGTCCTCGGCGGCAAAAAGGCTTGTCCTTACGCCGTTTACAGAGACTTCAAGAGTCTCCGGCCCGGAGGCGGCGAGCGGGTCGCAGAGCCATGGGCTGAGCCTGCACTCGCGCGCGTTCCGATACCACATGTTGCCCGTGCCGGCGTCCGAGGCGATGAAGCCGAGGCTGTCGTTCGCGAGGACAACGCTCCAAGCCCGTCGGGGCAGAAATTGGTTTACATAAAACTCAAAGCTGTCGTCGTCAAGCCACTTGTATTCCACGTCGCCGCCCTGTCTCGGGGCGGGACGGGGGGCAATGCGTTCGCCGTCGCGGCGGGGCCTCGGCTCATTCGGCTCGCCGAGGCGGAGGTTCAGCGCGGCACAGCGGGAGACTGCCTCGCCGCCCGTCGTCGCGTCGGCAATATGCACGCCGCCGGGTGCGCCGATGTGCGAATCGAGCCCGAGCGAGGTCAGCGCGTCGCTCACCGAGCGGGAGAGGTGGCGGCGATAATCGCCCCCCTCGGCAGAGAGAAAGACGAGGTCGGACTTGAGGCCGCAGAGCGTCAGAAGCGCGTGACGGCGCAGCAGCTCGGCGGCGGCGGGGAGCCTGTCGCCGCAGGTCAGCTCCGAGCAGATAATGGGCAGGTCGCCCGATATGCCGAAGCGCCAAAGCGCGTCGCGCCCCTCCGTCACAGCTCCGCTCGGGCGCGGGAACACAAGGGCGGACGCCATCGCCATAGCCTCCGCGCTGTCATGCGGCGACATGCGCAGCTGTGCCGCGCCTGCCGAGCCGAGGTCGGCAAAGTCGGCGGGGACGAGCGCCAAAATCCGCTGTGCGGCGGCATAGGCGTCGTCCTCCTCGCCGCCAAAGGCGATGGCAAGCCGCAGAGCCGAGGGGAAGCTCACGGCAATTTTGGTGCGTATAATCGGATAAGAGAGCCAGCCAAGAGGCTCGCCGTCCGCGTTCGCGGAAAAATCCATGGGCTTATCGGCGGCGAGACAAAGCCAAGCGCCCGCATTGTCCCCCCGAGGGAGACGGCGCAGCAGCAGCGCCCCCGCGCGCGCCTTGGCAAAAAGCCCGAGCCGCCAAAAGGCGGGATGGTTAACATAATCCGAATGCCGCGACAGCGTGGGTGTGAAGTCAAGGCAGAGAGTGCCCTCGGAAAGCTCGGCGGCGGAAAGCTCGATAAGGCGCGTTTCGCCGCAGTCGCGAGCGGAGACGGCGGCGACCACCCGCGCGGAGACGCCCCCGCCGGAGCTTTCAAACAGGGCGCTTCCGCCCGAAAATGCCCATGAAAAGCGCCGTTCCTCCATCCCGCGCCGAGGGAGCAGCGGAATTTGCCCGACGGCAGTCTCAAGATACAGCTCAAGCCCAAGCGGCCCCGTGAGCGCCGAATGCGGCCCCGCATATACGCCCACGCCGCCGGCGGAGGCGGAGGACAGACCGGACTCGGTTAACATAACATTATACACTCCGTTGGAGAGCAGGCAGCATTCGGGGCGCTCAAAATCGACGCCCTCGCCGCGCCGCTCCCAGCCCTCGGCGGCGACGCGCAGGGGCTTGTCGGGCGGCTCCGCGCCGCGTCTGCGCAGAACGACAGCGCCGATGGGCGTTTTTTCCTCAAGCAGTCCGCGGTGGGCGGACATGGCGGGGTCGCGCATGAAGCGTGTGCGCATTGCGCCGTCCTTCAGGCAGTTGTCGATGGCGACAAGGCTCATCCCAAGGTGGTGGGACATGACGCAGCGCACAGTCTCGCCGCCGTCCGAGCCGCAGCGGGAGGGGGTGAAGTCAATCGCCTCCCAAAAGCCGTAGCAGCCGAGAGCGCCGAGCTTTTCAAGGCTTTTGAGGTTCGCGACGGCGCGGCGCGGCTCCACGGCGAGGGCAAGAAAGCTGCTGTAGGGTGAGATGACAAGCTCGTCGTCCATGCCGCGCTTGAGGGCGAGGGCGGCGCAGCCGTGCGCCTTGTAGCGGTAGGCGAGCGAGGGGTCGAGCGAATAGAAGGCGCTCTCGGATATGCCCCAGGGCAGACCCTTGGGCGGGCGTCCGCGCTGGACGAACATGCAGAATTTTGCGCTCTCCCAAAGCAGGGAGTCGCGGCGCAGGGGCAGAAAGAGCTCGGGCATGAGATATTCAAACATCGTGCCCGTCCAGCTCGCCATGCCGCGGAAGCCGTCCTTGGAGACGAGTGCGCGGCTCAATTGCCGCCAGTGTCGGCGCGGCGCGTCGCCCTTTGCGACGGCGATATAGCCCGTAAGCCGCGCCTCACTGGACATGAGGTCATACCAGCCGTTTGAGAACGCGCCGGCGGAGATGTCGTAGCCGATTCGGAAAAGACGGCGCGTGGGGTCGTAGAGCGGCGCGAAATCCATGGCGGCAAAGAGCGCCCCGGCCCGCGCGGACAGCTCTGCTTCGCCGTATTCCGCAAGCCCCTCGCGCAGGGCAATGAGCGAGGCGGCAAGGTTGCCGCTGTCCACGGTGGAGACATATGTCGGCTCGAGGCTTTGGAGCTTTTGCGTGTCGTACCAATTATAAAGGTGTCCCTTCCACTTGGGCAGGCGCTCGATGGCGTCAAGCAGCCTTGCTATGAGCGCAAGCGCCGCGTCTCTTTCGCAGAGCGAGAGGTCGAGCGCCGCGAGCGCGGAGACGAGGGCAAAGCCGATATTTGTGGGCGAGGTGCGATGCGCCGCGCCGACGGGCGGCTGCTCCTGCCAGTTGTCGGGCGGGAGAAAATTGTCCGCAGGGCGGCAAAAGGTCTCGAAATATCGCCAAATCTCGGCGGCGCGGGCGAGCAGATATTCGCGCTCATCCTCCGGCAGAGGGCGCTCGGGCTTGCGCTCCTTTCCCAGCGCCATGGCGCAGAGCGGCGCGAAAAGCCATATGACGCCGGCGGCGCGGCCGATTATCGCGGGCGCAAACAGCAGCGCGGCAAGTCCCGCGGCGGGGCAGAGCCACATGGCGGAGTAATGGGCAAGCGCGCCGCCCCGCGCCGCCGCCTCGGACTGCGCGGAGGTCTGCCATGCGAGCAGATTTTTTCGGCTGACGCCCATGCGCCAGAGCGCGGTGACGATTGCGGAGCCGCATACCCAAGCCTCGCAGGGCAGCAAAATCAGCCGCAGGGCGGTGCGGATAAGGGCGGCGGCAAAGCCGCGCGGCACGGCGCTGTAGAGGCGCAGTCTCCGCCCGCCGGAGGCGACGCTCTCGCCGAGGGAGAGGGCAAGGTTTGTGCAGAGTGAGAGCAGAGCCACCGCGGCGGCGACGGCAAGGCCGGATTCGGGCGAGAAAAAGCCCGCCAATATGGCAATAAAGCTCATGGGCGGCAGGAGACTGCGGCGCAGGCTGTCAAGCAGCTTCCAGCGGTCTGTGTCCGAAAGCTCGCGCCCGCGTTTGAACAGAAAGGATATGTTCTGCCAATCGCCGCGCGTCCAGCGCTGAAGCCTGCGCCAATAGGCGAGCGGCGAGGCGGGAAAGCCGTCGCAAAGCTCCGTGTCGCTCATACAGCCGCCGCGAAGCAGGGCGCCCTCCACGGCGTCGTGAGACAGGATGAGGCCGCAGGGCAGCCAATCGGTGCAGGCCAAAAGCGCGGCGGCGTCGATTATGCCCTTGCCGGCAAAGCCGCCGCGCCCGAATAGGTCCATATATACCTCGCCGCAGGAGGAGCCGTAGGGGTCGGAGCCGCCCTGCCCGGCGAATATGCGGGCAAAATCGCTCTTTTCCGCGCTCGCAAGCTCGACGCCGATGCGGGGCTGAATTATGCCGTGACCGCGTGTCACAACGCGGCGGCGTCTGTCCACGACGGGACGGTTCAGCGGATGGAGCATGGCGCCGATAAGTTCCTTTGCCGCGCCTGGCGCGAGGCGCGTGTCCGCGTCGAGGGTGAGAATATAGCTCCCTCCCGCGAGCAGCGAGGCGTCGCCGCAGAGGACGGTCAGCTCGCTCTCCTCGCCGTGCAGGAGCCGAGCGAGGGCCAGCACCGCGCCGCGCTTGCGCTCGGAGCCTGCCCAGCGCGCATTTTTGGCATCGAAGCTGCGGCGACGGCAAAAGAGGTAGAAGCCGCCGCCGTATTTTTTGTTCAGCGTCCCGACGGCCTCGGCGGCGGCACGGAGCGCGGGCGCGTCGGAGGGCAGCGTCTCCGTCTCGGCCTCCGGCAGGTCGCCGAGGATGCCGAAAACGAGGTTTTTGCCGCAGTCGCGGCTGGCGAGGTGAAATTCCTCAAGCCTTCGCGCGAGCGCCGCGCCGCCCTCGGGCGAGGTGAGCAGGGAGGAAACGACGCAGACGCAGCGCCCCTCGGGCGGCACGCCCTCCGCAAGCTCCATGCGCGGCAGAATGCGCGGCGGGACGCTCTTGAGCACGATGAGGTCCACAAGGCTCTTGACAAGCTCGGAGACGGGCAGCAGCAGCAAAAAAGCCGCAAGCAGACTGTCCGTGGCGAAGCCAAGCAGCAGGGAGATGAAAAGCGTGGGCAGCAGCAGAAGCGCGATGTAGCCCCCGCCGCCGCGCTCGCTTTTCTCCCTGCCGAGCGGCTTTATAAAGAGGTGATAGCCGACATGCCGCGCGTCGCCCTCCGCGCTTTCGGCATCGGCAATGAGCCTTGCGGCAAGCTTTTGCTCGCCGACGCCCGCGCGCTCCGCGAGCTTTGTAACGCGGCGGCGGTACATGTCGCGGCTGCGCTCGTCCATGAGCGGATAGACGCCGGCGGGGTCGCGCCGCAGTATTTGCTCCGTGAGGTCAACGCGGTCAAGAAGCGCCGAGAGGTCAAGCGTCGCGAGCAGGCGCAGCGAGGTGAAGATGTGCGCGACGCGCGAGGCGTCGCCGGGCAGCTCGCGGCAGACGGCGGCAAGCTCAATGACGAGCGCACAGCGCAGGCAGGCGGCAAGGAGCGCAAGCTCCGCCCGCGAGAGCGGCGCAACGCGCTGGAAGCCGGCAAGAAACGCCTCACAGCGTTCCTCCGTCACCTCGCCCGCGCCGGAGCGGACGAGGGCACCGCAGGCCTCGGAGATGAGCAGCGAGTCCCCGACGGCTCTGAGCGCGGCGGAGGCGCGCAGGTCAAGGGCGGCGCTCAGCCCCTCGCGCTCGGCGAGGTAGCCGTTATCCAAAAGCCAGTGCGCCGCCTCGGAGGTCTCGGCCTCCGAATTTCCGCCGCGCTCAAGCGTCTCGCGGATGCGCCGCAGCGCGGCAAGCGCGTCGTGCAGCTCGCGCAGAAGTCGCTTTGCGGGCGCGGCTCCGGAAATTTTCAGCCTTCTTGCCGTGCTCTCGCCAAAGGTCGGGAGCTTTTCCGACTCTATATAAAATCCGCTTTCGGAATCTGTCATAAAGCGCCTCCGATGTCAATAATGATAAAAGTTAATTTGCCCGCTTGAATAGCGGATATACTGTAAACAAAAAGACTTGACAATGTATTTTGCGTAGGGTATAATCTGCAAGGCTGTAAAGAGATAAGGTTTACAACCCATCGAAGGAGGCGAGTTCCGTGCAGGACGAAGCCGTTTACCGCACGATGCTGTTTGATTTTTACGGCGAGCTGCTCACCGAAAAGCAGCGCCAATACTGCGACCTCCGCTACAACGACGACCTCACCCTCACCGAGATTGCCGAGCAGGAGGGAATTTCCCGCCAGGGCGTCTGGGTCGTAATCCACCGTGCTGAGGAAATACTTGCGGAAACCGAGCGAAAAACCGGACTTGTGGCGCGCTTCGCCGTCAGACGCGACCTGCTGGACGCCATGGCCGAAGACCTCCGCGAGCTCTGCCGCACCACCGAGGGCGAAACAAAATTGCTCGCCGAGCGGATATTTACAAGAATGAAAGCGTTGGAGGAATGACATGGCATTCGAGAGTCTTTCCGACAAATTAAATACGGCGTTCAAGCGCCTTCGCGGCAAGGGCCGACTGACGGAGCTTGACATAAACGAGGCTATGCGCGAGGTGCGCCTTGCCTTGCTCGAGGCCGACGTGAGCTACAAGGTCGTCAAGGACTTCGTAAAAAAAGTCACCGAGCGCGCCTGCGGAGCCGATGTGCTGGACAGCCTCACCCCCGCTCAGACGGTCATCAAAATCGTCAACGACGAGCTGCGCGCCCTCATGGGCAGCGAAAACAAAAAACTCAACATCTCCTCAAAATCTCCGAGCGTCTGTATGCTCGTGGGACTTCAGGGCGCGGGCAAAACCACCAACGGCGCAAAGCTTGCCGCCTACATGAAAAAACAGGGCAAGCGCCCTCTGCTCGTCGCCTGCGACATCTACCGTCCCGCCGCCATCGACCAGCTCAAAACCGTCGGCGAGAAGCTTGGCATCCCCGTCTTCGAGATGGGCACCGCAAATCCCGTCGAGATTGCCAAGGCCGCAATCGCACACGCAAAGAAATTCGGCAACGACCTCGTGTTCCTCGATACAGCCGGCAGGCTCCACATCGACGAAGAACTGATGGACGAGCTGAAAAACATCAAGGCGGCAACCGAGCCTGCCGAGATACTCCTTGTTGTAGACGCCATGACGGGGCAGGACGCGGTTAACGCCGCCACCGCCTTCGACGCGGCTCTCGATATTACCGGCGTAATGCTCACGAAGCTTGACGGCGACGCAAGAGGCGGCGCGGCCCTCTCTGTCACGGCAGTCACGGGCAAGCCCATCAAATTCGCCGGAGTGGGCGAGAAGCTCACAGAGCTTGAACCCTTCCACCCCGACCGCATGGCGGGGCGCATCCTCGGCATGGGCGACGTGCTCACCCTCATCGAAAAGGCCGAGCAGGCAGTCGACGAGAAAAAAGCCGTAGAAATGGCGGACAGGCTCCGCCAGAACAAATTCACCCTCACCGACTACTACGACCAAATGACCCAGCTCAAGAGCATGGGCTCGCTCGAGGATATAGCCGGCATGATACCCGGCATGGACGCCAAGGCGCTCAAGGGCGCCAAGATGGACGAAAAAGCCATGGCGAGAACAGAGGCAATCATCCTCAGTATGACCGTCAAGGAGCGGGAAAATCCCGGAATCCTCGGCAACTCCCGAAAAAAGCGCATCGCCGCCGGCAGCGGCACCGCCGTTGTGGACGTAAACCGTCTGCTCAAGCAATACGACATGATGCTCACCATGATGAAGCAATTCTCGGGCAACGGCAAAAAGATGAAAAAGCTCGCCAAAATGGGCGGCGGCATCCCCGGTATGGGCGGCATGGGCGGCTTCCCGGGCTTTTAAAGTTTGCACCGCGCAAAGCGCGATGTATATATCAAATTAAACTATGGAGGTGAAAATACATGGTAAAGATCAGACTTCGCAGAATGGGCGCAAAGAAGAATCCTTTTTACAGGATCGTCGTCTCCGATTCCCGCAGTCCGCGTGACGGGCGCTTCATCGAGGAGATAGGCACCTATGACCCGCAGGCAGAGACCGACAAGCTGAAGGTCAACACCGAGCGCGCCAAATACTGGGTCGGCACCGGCGCTCAGCCCACCGATACCGTCAGGGCCCTGCTTAAAAAGGCCGAAGCAGCCGAAGCAGCCGGAGCATAAGGAGCTGTGCAATGAAAGAACTTTTGACCTATATCGTACAGAGTCTTGTCGATAATCCCGACGAGGTCTCTGTGACAGAGCGCAAAGCCGAAAGCGAGACCGTCTTTGAGGTCAGGGTCGCCGAAGGCGATATGGGCAAGGTCATCGGCCGTCAGGGCAGGATAGTCAAGGAAATCCGCATCCTCATGAAGGCCGTCGCCCAAAAAAATGGCAAAAGAATCTCAGTCGAGATACTTGACTGAGAGAAAACGGGTCGCCTTGCCGCGGCCCGTTTTCAAACTTTTAACCCGTATTTACCCTTAAAGGGCGGTTTTCGCCCTCGGATGCAGATTAGGATGGTATTATTTTATGACCGAAAAATATTTGGAGGCCGGGGAAATCATCAATACCCACGGTATAATCGGCGAGCTGAAGCTCCGCCCATATACCGACTCGGCTGAATTTTTAAAGCGCTTCAAAACGCTCTATATGGACGGCAAGCCCCTCGAGGTCGAATCCTCGCGCGAGCACAAGGAGATGCTGCTCGTGAAGCTTCGCGGCGTGGACGACGTGAACGCCGCCATGCGGCTCAAGGGCAAAACCCTCTTTTTTGACCGCGCGGACGCCAAGCTTGCCAAGGGCGAATTCTTCCTGCGCGACATAATCGGCGCGCGCGTCGTCACCGAATCCGGCGCGGAAATAGGCACCCTTACCGAGGTGTATGAGGCGCCCGCCGCCAACGTCTATGTCGTCAAGGGCGAGACGGAGCACCTTATCCCCGTTATACCCGAATTTATTATGTCAACCGATGTTGAGGCGGGAGTCGTCGTCGTGCGGCTGATAGAGGGAATGTGAATGAGCTATCGCATTGACATCATGACGCTGTTTCCGGACAGCGCAAACGCCGTTTTGGGCGAGAGTATCATAGGCAGAGCCGCGAAAAAAGGCGCTGTCGAGATTAATTGCGTCCAAATACGCGATTACACCGAAAATAAGCAGATGCAGGTGGACGATTACCCCTACGGCGGCGGCTGGGGACAAATCCTCATGGCACAGCCGCTAAAGTCCTGCCTCAACCACATTATGTCAACCGCTGGCGCCCGCCGCAGCCGCGTCATCTACATGACGCCGCAGGGCGGACCCTTCACGCAGGAGATGGCAAAGCGCCTCGTGCGCGACTACGACCACCTCGTCCTCGTCTGCGGCCACTACGAGGGCGTGGACGAGCGCTTCCTTGAGGACTGCGTGGACGAGGAAATAAGCCTCGGCGATTTTGTTCTTACCGGCGGAGAGATTGCCGCGATGGCGATTGCCGACTGCGTCTGCCGCATGGTGCCCGGCGTTTTGGCGGACGAGGAATGCTTCACCGGCGAGAGCCACTGGGACGGGCTTTTGGAATACCCGCAGTATACCCGCCCGGAAATCTGGGAGGGCCGTGCCGTGCCGGAGGTGCTGCTTGGCGGCGCTCACGCGAAAATCGAGCGCTGGCGGCGAAAAAAGCAGCTCGAGCGCACGATGGACAAGCGCCCGGATATGTTTGAAAAATTAAAGCTTACAGCCAAAGAGGACGAAGAATTGCTGAAGGAAATACAAAACGAGCGCTTTCCGAGCGCCGTAACGCCGGACTTTGACTGCCGCCGCGCCACCGCTTCGGACCTCCCCGCGCTCATGGCGCTCGCCGCGGACGGCTCACGCTATCTCGCCTCTCAGGGCGTTGACCAGTGGCAGGCCGGCTATCCGAGCGAAGATAATTTTCAATACGACATCGCGCGCGAGCAGGGCTGGCTTTTCACCTGTGAGGGCGAGGCGGCGGGCTACGCCGCGTTTTCGATGGAGCACGAGCCGACATATGACGTGATTGACGGCGCGTGGCTAATCGATGGCGATGAATACGCAGTCATCCACAGGGCAATGATAAGCGGGAAATATCGCGGCTCGGCGCTCGCGGCGGAGCTTTTCTCTCTCGCCGAGGATCTTGCCGCAGGCTATGGCAAGCGCTCCGTGCGCGTGGACACACACGCGGCGAACGCGCCGATGCACGGCCTCATCAAAAAAATGGGCTACGTCCCCTGCGGCGTAATCCTCGTCCGAGTGAACGACGGACACGAGCCGCGCCGTGACGCGTTTGAGAAGCTGCTGTGATGGAACTTACGAATGCAAGAGAAATAAAATCGCTCCTTGAGCGCCACGGCTTCCGTTTTTCGAAGGCCATGGGACAGAACTTCCTCGTGGAGGACTGGGTGCCGCGCCGCATCGCCGATGAGGCGGGGCTTGACGCGGGCAGCGGCGTCCTTGAGGTCGGGCCGGGCATCGGCTGCCTCACGGCACGGATTGCCGAGCACGCCGGGAAGGTCGTCGCCGTCGAGCTTGACCGCGACCTCGCCCCCATCCTTGGGGAGACGCTGGCGGATTATTCAAATATCGAGCTGATTTTCGACGATGTGCTGAAGTTGGAGTTATGTAAACTCGTCTCCGAGCATATGCCGGGGCTGAAGCCCGCTGTCTGCGCCAATTTGCCCTATAACGTCACCTCGCCACTGCTTGCGGCATTCATTGACGCGCATTGCTTTGAGAGCATCACGGTCATGGTGCAGAGGGAGGTCGCAAGGCGGCTTTGCGCCTCGCCGGGAACCTCGGAATACGGCGCGTTTACGATTTATGTAAACTGGAATTGCGAGGCGGAGATTCTTTTTGACGTGACGCCGGACTGCTTCATGCCGCGGCCGAAGGTCACCTCGAGCGTCCTGCGGCTCGTCCCGCGAGCGGCACCTCCCGTGAAGACGGAGAACGAGGCGCTGATGTTTAAGCTCGTGCGCGCCTCCTTTAACCAGCGGCGAAAGACGCTCGTGAACGCCCTCGCAAACGGCCTCGCCGGCTATTCGAGGGACGAGGTCGCAAGGGCGATGGAGGCCTGCGCCATCCCGCCGCTGACCCGCGGAGAGACGCTGTCCCCGTCGGAATTCGCCGGACTCGCTGATATGCTTGAAAAAGTTCACAAAAGCACCGATAATTAGTGAAAAGTACCACTTGCTATGCAGGTTGAATTATTATAATATTTTGCTTGCAGAGAAGTGCAAATAATGGTATACTTTCCATAGGTTGTACGATACGTCCGTGTCATGTCGAAACACCTACAAAGAGCCTCATACCACTCATGTCGGGAGTGTAATCATTTTAAGATACATCTTGAAAGGAAGTTGACAATGAGCAAAAAGTACGTCTATCTGTTCTCCGAGGGCAACGCTGAAATGCGCAATCTGCTCGGCGGAAAGGGCGCGAATCTCGCCGAAATGTCCAACATCGGCATGCCCGTTCCCCAGGGCTTCACCATCAGCACCGAGGCCTGCACCCGTTATTACGAGGACGGCGAGAAAATCGCCTCCGATATTGAGGCCGAGATATTCGATTATCTCGCCAAAATGGAAAAGCTCTGCGGCAAGAAGTTCGGCGACAAGTCGAACCCCCTGCTCGTGTCCGTGCGCTCCGGCGCCCGCGCCTCCATGCCCGGCATGATGGACACCATCCTCAACCTCGGCATCGGCGATGAAGTCGCCGAGGCTCTTGCCGAGAAGAGCGGCAACGTCCGTTGGGCATATGACAGCTATCGCCGCTTCATCACCATGTTCTCCGACGTAGCCATGGGCTACGACCGCAAAAAATTCGAAGCCGTCATGGACGAGCTGAAGGAAAAGCGCGGAGTCGACAACGACGCCGGCCTCACCGCCGAGGACATGCAGGAGCTTGTCCGCCGCTTTAAGCTTCTCTACAAGCAGGAGTCCGGCGAGGACTTCCCCCAGGACCCGAAGGTTCAGCTCATGGCCTCCGTCCGCGCCGTATTCGGCTCTTGGATGAACGACCGTGCCATCATATATCGCCGCATCAACAATATCCCCGGCTCATGGGGCACCGCCGTCAACGTTCAGATGATGGTCTTCGGCAACATGGGCGACGACTGCGGCACCGGCGTTGCCTTCTCCCGCGACCCCGCCACCGGCGAGGATAAGCTCTATGGCGAGTTCCTCATGAATGCTCAGGGCGAGGACGTTGTCGCCGGCATTCGCACCCCCCAAACGATTGACCACCTCAAGGAGACCAACGAGGAGGCCTACAATCAGTTCGCCGCCGTCGCGAAGAACCTTGAAAAGCACTATAAAGACATGCAGGACATGGAGTTCACCATCGAGCGCGGCAAGCTCTTTATGCTCCAGACCCGCAACGGCAAGCGCACGGCGCAGGCCGCCATCAAGGTCGCCGTTGACATGGTCAACGAGGGCCTCTGCACCAAGGAAGAAGCTCTCCTCAAGGTCGAGCCGAACCAAATAAACTCCCTGCTGCACCCCATGTTTGACGAAAAAGCGCTCAAGACCGCCAAGCCCGTGGCAAACGGCCTTGCCGCCTCTCCCGGAGCCGCCTGCGGCGCCGTATACTTCACCGCCGCCGAGGCAAAAGCCGCCGCGCAGAACGGCCCCGTTCTGCTCGTCCGCGCCGAGACCAGCCCCGAGGACATCGAGGGCATGGCCGCCGCACGCGGCATCCTCACCGCCACCGGCGGACGTACCTCCCACGCCGCCGTCGTTGCCCGCGGAATGGGCACCTGCTGCGTCGCCGGCTGCGGAACCCTCCGCATCAACGACGAGGGCAGATACCTCACCCTTGGCGACGTCCGCGTAAACGAAGGCGAAATCATGAGCCTTGACGGCTCCACCGGCAACGTCTATGTCGGCGCCATCCCCACAGTTGCCGCCACCGTCTCCGGCGACTTCGCCATCATCATGGGCTGGGCGGACAAAATCCGCAAGCTCGGCGTCCGCACCAACGCAGATACCCCCGCAGATGCGCGCAATGCGGTCAAGCTCGGCGCGGAGGGCATTGGCCTCACCCGTACAGAGCACATGTTCTTTAACTCCGACCGTATCCCCGCCATGCGCGAGATGATACTCTCCGAGAAGGTCGAGCAGCGCAAGGCCGCTCTGAATAAGCTCCTGCCCATGCAGCGCTCCGACTTCGAGGGCATCTTTGAGGCAATGGAAGGCCGCCCCGTCACCATCCGCCTGCTGGATCCCCCTCTGCATGAGTTCCTTCCCAAAGATGAGGCGGATATCCGCGCTCTCGCCAAGGAAATGGACATCACCTATGACTACCTGCTCGGCACCATCCGCAGCCTCCACGAGCTGAACCCCATGATGGGCTTCCGCGGCTGCCGTCTGCCCGTCAAGTACCCCGAGATAGCCGAGATGCAGACCCGCGCCATCATCGAGGCCGCCATCAACGTCAAAAAAGCCAAGGGCTACGACATAGTCCCCGAAATCATGATTCCCCTGACCTGCGAGGTCAAGGAGCTGAAATACGTCGCCACCGTCGTCAAGGAGACTGCGGAGACCGTCAAGAAGGAAATGGGCGTCGAGCTGAAGTACCTTGTCGGTACGATGATCGAAATCCCCCGCGCCGCCATCACCGCGGACGAGATTGCCACCGAGGCGGAATTCTTCAGCTTCGGCACCAACGACCTCACCCAAATGACCTTCGGCTTCTCCCGCGATGACGCCGGCAAGTTCCTGCCCAGCTACTACGAGAAGAACATCTTCGAGAACGACCCGTTTGAGCGCATCGACCAAGGCGGCGTGGGCAAGCTCGTTGAGATGGCCTGCAAGCTCGGTCGTCAGACCCGCCCCGACATCCATCTTGGCATCTGCGGCGAGCACGGCGGCGAGCCTTCCTCCGTGGAATTCTGCCACCGCACCGGACTCGACTACGTCTCCTGCTCACCGTTCCGCGTCCCCATCGCGCGTCTCGCCGCTGCCCACGCGCAGATAAAGACCCCCCGCGAATAATAGCCGCATACCATAAAAGCGACACCAAGGGGAAACCGCTTTAAGTGAAAAACAGGGCGTGTCGCTTCAGATTTAACTGCAGCGGCGCGCCCTGTTCCTTTTGCCTGCGTCTTCGGCGGAGTTCTGCAAAAAGGCGCTGCGTACCCTCCGATAATTTGCTCTTTTATTTTCCGCTCTAAGGTGACATACTACAAGCGCGAAGCACGAAAAAACTCAAAGCTAAAAAAGGAGGCAAACATATGTCTCAGCTTACACGCAAGCCCGCCAATGACGGGGAGCTTTTGACCATGAACGCCTATTGGCGCGCAGCAAACTATCTCTCCGCCTGCCAGCTCTACCTGCTGGACAATCCGCTTTTGGAGCGCCCGCTCGACGAGGAACAGATAAAAAAGAAAATCGTCGGCCACTGGGGTACCGTTCCGGGACAGAACTTCATCTATACTCACCTGAACCGCGTAATCAAAGAATTTGACCTTGACGCCATATATATCTCCGGCCCCGGCCACGGCGGCAACGCCATGGTGGCGCAGGATTGGCTGGATGGCAGCTATCAGGAGGTCTATCCGAACATCACGCGGGATAAAGAGGGCATGCAAAAGCTCTTTAAGCAATTTTCCTTCCCCGGCGGCATCCCCTCGCATGTCGCCCCCGAGACGCCCGGCTCCATAAACGAGGGCGGCGAGCTTGGCTACAGCCTCTCCCACGCCTTCGGAGCCGTGACGGATAACCCCGAGCTTATCGCCGCCTGCGTCGTCGGCGACGGCGAGGCCGAGACGGGGCCGCTCGCCACAAGCTGGCAGCTGAATAAATTTTTAAACCCCAAGACCGACGGCGCGGTATTGCCCATACTGCACCTTAACGGCTACAAGATAGCGAACCCGACCGTCCTCTCCCGCATCACGCACGAGGAGCTCGAGGATTTCTTCAAGGGCTGCGGCTGGACGCCGTATTTCGTCGAAGGCTCGGACCCGACGGAGATGCACCGCAAAATGGCGGATGTGCTGGACGAGTGCATCGAGAACATTCTGACCTACCAAAAGAACGCCCGCGAGGGCGGGGACGCGCAGCGTCCGCGCTGGCCGATGATAGTCCTGCGCACGCCCAAGGGCTGGACGGGGCCGGACTATGTGGACGGCAACAAGGTCGAGGGCTATTGGCGCGCGCATCAGGTGCCCATTCAGCCGGACTCGCCGGAGCATATCCGCCAAATCGAGACCTGGCTCAAGAGCTACAGGCCCGAGGAGCTGTTCGACAAAAACGGCAGCCCCGTGGCGGAGCTTTTGGAGCTGCCCCCCAAGGGCGCGCGGCGCATGGGCGCAAACCCCAACGCCAACGGCGGCCTGCTCCTCAAGGAGCTGCGCATGCCCGACTTCCGCGACTACGCGGTTAAGGTCGCCTCTCCCGGCGCGGCGGAGGCGCAGGATATGTCCGCGCTCGGCTATTTCGTCCGCGACATCTATAAACTAAATGCCGAGGCGCGCAACTTCCGCGTCTTCGGCCCGGACGAGACGGCGTCCAACCGCCTTAATCCGGTATTTGAAGTTACAAACAGGGCTTGGAACGGCGAGACTCTTGACATTGACGACGCCCTCGCCCCCGACGGGCGGGTTATGGACTCCATGCTCTCCGAGCATGTGTGTCAGGGTATGCTCGAGGGCTATCTGCTCACAGGACGCCACGGCTTCCTCAACAGCTACGAGGCGTTTATCCGCATAGTGGACTCCATGTTCAGTCAGCACGCCAAGTGGCTCAAGGTCTGCGCCCAGCTTCCGTGGCGGCAGACGATAGCTTCGCTGAACTACGTCCTCGCCTCCAACGTTTGGCAGCAGGACCACAACGGCTTCACACATCAGGACCCGGGCTTCCTTGACCATGTCGCCAACAAAAAAGCGGACGTCGTGCGCCTGTATCTGCCGCCGGACGCAAACTGCCTGCTCTCCTGCTTCGACCACTGCATCAGGAGCCGCGACTATGTGAACGTCATCATTGCCTCCAAGCACCCGCGCCCACAGTGGCTCACGATGGACGCCGCCGTGAAGCATTGCACTCAGGGCATCGGCATCTGGCAGTGGGCGAGCAACGACGCGGGCGCGGAGCCGGACGTCGTCATGGCCTGCTGCGGCGATACGCCGACGCTTGAGACGCTTGCCGCCGTGACCATCCTGCGCGACGCTTTGCCGGAGCTTAAGGTGCGCGTCATAAACGTCGTGGACCTCATGAAGCTCCAGCCGCACACCGAGCACCCGCACGGCCTGACGGACGAGGAATACGATATCCTCTTTACAAAGGACAAGCCCATCATATTCGCCTATCACGGCTACCCGACGCTGATTCACGAGCTGACCTACCGCCGCCACAACCGCAATCTCCATGTGCGCGGCTACAAGGAGGAGGGCACCATCACAACGCCCTTCGACATGCGCGTTCTGAACGACATCGACAGATTTAACCTCACCATAGACGTCATCCACCGCCTGCCGCAGCTCGGCAATCGCGGGGCGTATCTCGTCCAGCAGATGAAGGACAAGCTCGTCGAGCACAAGCAATATATTGCCAAATACGGCGTGGATATGCCGGAGATAGTCGATTGGAAATGGCGCTGACACCATAAAACCGTTCCGAGGGGGAGCAAGTCCCCCTCGGGATACCGATTACTGGAGGAATACATATGAAAACAGAAAAAGTTACCGCAATTTACTTTTCCCCCACCGGCGGGACGAAGGCCGTCTGCGAGGAGATAGCCGCAAAGCTCGCGGGAGGCGCTGTCGAGAGCATGGATTTGACGGTTGAGGCGCAGTCCGCGGCCTTTGGAGCGCAGGACGTCGTCGTCATCGCGGCGCCCGTTTTCGGCGGTCGCGTGCCGTCGCCGACAAGAGACCGCCTTGCCGCTCTGAGCGCCGAGGGCAGCCCTGCGATTGTAGTCGCCGTCTACGGCAACCGCGCCTATGAGGACGCGCTTTTGGAGCTTAAATCACTCGCCGAGAGCCGCGGCTTCAAGGTCGTCGCCGCAGGCGCGTTCATCGCGCGGCATTCCATCATGCCGGAATACGGCGCGGGCCGTCCCGACGCATCGGACAAGGCGATTATGGCGCGCTTTGCCGAGTCCGTCCGCCAAAAGCTCGCGGACGCAGCAGAAGCCGCCGCGCTGCCGGAAATATCCGTCCCCGGCAATCGCCCCTACCGCAAATTCGACGGGCTTCCGATGAATCCCACAGCCAATAAGCTAAAATGCGGCAAGTGCGGCAAATGCGCCCAAAACTGCCCCGTCGGCGCGATTCCCCTTGCCGACCCCCTGAAGACCGACGCGAAAAAATGCATAACCTGCATGCGCTGTGCCAGCCTCTGCCCGCACTACGCAAGGTGCATAAACCCCGCCCTCCTCATCGTCGCCAAGGCAAAGCTGAAAAAGGAATGCAGCGAGAGAAAAGAACCCGAAATGTTCCTGTAATCC
>JAVVTL010000016.1:0-28634 GCA_036653715.1 Oscillospiraceae bacterium | reverse complement strand
GCGTTATACTCGTCTATAAGGCGGCGGTAGTCGGTGAGCATTCCCGCTATCACCTGGTCCCAGCTCCTGTAGACGTCGCGGAAGGCACCTTCGCAGACTTTTCGGTGTCTCTCGGGATCAGTCATTATGTCGGCGAGCATTTGGGCATAGAGCACGGTGTCGTTCTCGGCAAAATAGCCGGAAATTCCGTCCTCTGCGGTGGCGGAGGTCACGGCACCGCGCAGAAATACCGTCGGCGTGCTCTGTGACGCGGCTTCTATCTGCACCAGCGAGTTTGCGTCGTAGCGCGAGGGGAAAAGGAACATATCCGCGCGGCAATACAGCTCCGCAAGCTCTGTCCTGTCCGTCACGCGACCGGTGAGGGTGACCACTCCGCCGAGGCCAAGCTCCGCGATGCGCTCGCGCAAATCCCCCTCGTCCGGCCCGGAGCCGACGAACAGCATGCGGAAGGGCGCGTCCGTTTTTTTCCTCAGCTCGCTAATGGCGTCCGCGACAAACAGTATGTTCTTATGGAGCACCAGCCTGCCGACAAACAGGAACATCGTCTCGCCGTCGTCAAGGCCGTATTTTGCGTTTACCCTCGCCCTTGCCGCGGGGATATCGGGCACGGGCCGCATATCGGTGGCGTTATAGTGGACGATGGGCTCTCTGCGCCCGCCATAGTTTTTATAGAGGTTTCCGACGGCGCTGTTCGGCACCCAAACCTCGTCAGCCTCGTCAAAAAGGCGCACAATCTCGTCCAGCGCCAGCTCCACCAGCGGCTGCATCTTGAGCGCGCGGCGAAAATCCGTGTGGAACTGCGAGTGCATCGTGGCGACCATGGGGACGTTGTGCTTCCTTGCGTAGCGCGCGCCGGCAAGCCCCACCGTGAAGGGCGAGTTTATATGGACAATGTCGAGCTGGGAGCTTTGAAGCTCATCCCAAAAGTCCTTGTCCAGCGCCGGCGTCGGGACGACATAGTCCTCCCCCGGCACGGGAAGCGAGAAGCAGCGGACGATTTTGTAGGGTCGGTCGTCCTCAAAGCCGCGCTCGACAACAGTCGTGAACACCGTCACGTCCGCATACGCGGAGAGATAGGTCGCGTAGTTGTCCACGCACATGACGACGCCGTCTATCATCGGGAAATAGGTATCGACGAATATGCCGATTTTCAGCCTGTGCACGGAAGGCGGCACGCCGCGCGGATTTCTGAGCGCCGCCTGCGCGACATGCCCCGCCAGCACAGCCGTCGTGACGGCACCGACGCCGCCGGGAACCGGCGTTATCGCGGAGACAATGTCGCAGGCTTCGGCAAAGCACACGTCGCCGACGGGCTTTCCCGTCTCGGCGTCGCTGTTTATGCCGGCGTCGATTATCGTCTGCCCCGGCGCAAGGCAATCCGCGCCTATGAGGCCCGCGCAGCCTGCGGCGGCAACGACTATCTCCGCCCCGCGTATGCTCTCCGCCATGTTTTCGGTTTTAGAGTGGCAGACGGTGACGGTAGCGTCCTCGCGCAGGAGGAGGGTTGCCGTCGGCCTGCCGACGACGAGACTGCGCCCGACGACGACGGCGCGGCTGCCGCGCAGCTTCACCCCGTAATGCCGCAGCAGCTCCATGCAGGCGCGGGCGGTGCAGGGCGCAAAGCCCTCCTCCCTGCCCATAATGAGCGCGGCGAGGGACTCCCCCGTCACGCCGTCAATGTCCTTGCAGGGTTCTATGGCGGCGCAGGCCGCCTTTTCGTTCAGCGCAGCCGGCAGCGGGCGCAGAAGCAATATGCCGTGTATTTTTCTGTCGGCGTTCAGTGAAGCTATGGTTCGCATCAGCTCCGACTGTGAGACGTCAGCGTCCAGCACGACGCTTTTTACATCTATGCCAAGCCCGACACAGCGCTTTGTCGCGCCGCGCTCATAGGCGCTGTCCTCCGGCCGCGCGCCCACACGAAGTATGGCGAGAGCGGGTGTAATCCCCCGAGCGCGGACTTCTGCGACGTCGGCTTTGACCTTTTCGCAAAGCTCGGCGGCAACCGGCGCGCCATATAGAATTTTAGCCATAAGGTCACCTCCTTGCGGTTATTGTAGCAGTTATCGGCGGGTTTTAATACTGAGAAATGCGTAATTATTCTTTAATATTGTCTTTAGACGCGAGCTTGCGCAGCAGAAGCGTCAGCGGTTTCAGGAGCAGTGCCGCCATCGCCGCATTCCCCGCACAGTGCAGGAGGTCAAAGGGTATTCCTGAAATCCAATAGGAAAAGCCCATCTCCCAGCCGCCTATGAAGAAATACGGTATGGCGCAGAGTGCGCCGAAGGCGAGGCCGTAGCCCGCCGCTATCGCCGTCCAGAACACAAAGGAGGTGTTTTTGCGGAAGATGAGGACTATTCCCACGAGCACCGCCCAAATGTACAGATAGTTAAAAAACCACAGTCCGAAGCCGTAAATCAGGCCCTCCAAGAAGACGAACACATAGCAGGGATACAGCGCCCTGCGCCCGTAGACGAGCGCACAGCACATGAGCAGCAGCGTCACGGGCTCGATGTTCGGCAGCGGTGCCATGACAACTTGGGCGCCCATCGTGAGGGCGCCCAAAATGGACAGTATGCACATATCCCGGAGGCAAAGCCCCGGCTTATTCGGAGTAGGCGTAGATGAAGAATTCATAGCCCTCGCCGTCGGCAATGGGGGTCGTGTCGCAGGAGGTCTCGACCCACTCGCCGCCCTTTGTGAACATCCAGTATTGCCCGTTGGCCTCGTCGGCCTTCTCGCCGTCAACCGTCGTCACCCACTTGCCGTATTCGCCGTCGGTGCCTTCGATGAGATTTTTTTGTTCGCTCATGGCGTCCCAAAGGTATTCGGCGTCGGTGCTCAGGGTGATATTGTTGACTTCGCCGTTGCCGTGGGTTACCTCAATGGTAAGGGTCTTGCTCCCGACCTGCGGGGCGGGGGTAAAGAGCTTCCAGCAGAGCAGGGCCACTGCCGCTAACAGGATGACCGCAACTACCGCGATGATTGTTGTTTTTGTTTTTTTGCTCATGTTTTTCATGTAATTTCTCTTTCCTTAATCCCAAAGCTCTTTGGGATAGACTCCTTGTGTTATGAGACTTTGTATTGCTTGCTGGACTGTCGGCTTGTCCTCTCTGTAGGTGACGCCGTACCATTTGTCGGCACTCTCCATGACCTTGACGGTGCATTTCCCCTCGCGCAGAAGCTGACCCACGACGTTCGGGATGAACATTTCCTCGTTGGGATTTGCCTCAAGCTCGGTCGCCAAAAACAGCGGGAAGCGGCGGGAAAGCTCCTCAAACAGCGCGGGGGTGAAGCCCCAAAAGTTCATGGAGACGATGCTGTCGCCCGGCACCTGCGTGAAGGTTGCGCCGTTATCGAGGCTGTAGGCGGGGCCTGTCGGGGTCTTGACGACATAGGTGCGCTCAACGACGTTTTTGAGCATTCCGTTTTCGGTTTGGCAGAGGCCGCGCGCGACCTTGCCGCTCTCCGTCACTGTGTTGCCAAGAAGATATCCGACCATGGAAAACTCCATGGGGTCGGCGTTTACGTCGGCGTTTTTGAGGGAGCTGTAGATTTGCCTGAAGGCGTCCGGGCCGTAGTAGTCGTCCGAATTTATCATGGCAAAGGGGCCGGAAATGACCTCGCTGCAGCAGAGCAGCGCCTGAGCGGTACCCCAGGGCTTCGTGCGCCCCTCGGGTATCTCAAAGCCCTCCGGCAGGAATTTGTTCAGCTCCTGATAGACATATGCCGTCTCCATTTTTTGGGAGACGCGCCTTCCTATGACTTCCTCAAAGTCCTCACGCATAAACTCGCGAATGAGAAAAACGACTTTTTTGAAGCCCGCGCACATGGCGTCGTGTATGGAGTAGTCGATGATAAGCTCCCCGTTCGGCCCCATGGGATCTATTTGCTTCAGTCCGCCGTAACGGCTGCCCATACCGGCCGCCAATACGACAAGCGTAGGTTCACTCATAAAATCTTCATCCTTTCGTCTGTATCGCCGCCCAAAAGTTTACAGCATTCCGGCGTCTGCGTCAACCCGAATGTTTGCTCAGTCGGGATAGCCGTCCGGGTTCGCGCTCTGGAACGCCCAGCTCGAGGCGCACATCTCGTCAAGCCCCAGCTCGGCACGCCAGCCGAGGCCGTCATACGCCTGCGCGGGGTCGGCATAGCAGGCGTCGATGTCCCCCGCCCTGCGTCCCTCAAGCTCATAGGGTATTTTGTGGCCGCAGGCGCGCTCATACGCCGCAATTACCTCGAGCACCGAATAGCCCTTGCCCGTGCCGAGGTTATAGGTGAATACGCCCTTGCTGCTTTGAAGCTGTGCCAAGGCGCTGAGATGGCCCTTTGCGAGGTCAACGACATGTATGTAGTCGCGCACGCCGGTGCCGTCGGGCGTGTTGTAGTCGCTGCCGTACACATGCACCTTGGGCAGCCGCCCGCCCGCGACCTTGGCGACATAGGGGACGAGGTTGTTGGGGATACCGTTCGGGTCCTCGCCTATCGTCCCCGAGGGGTGGGCGCCGATGGGGTTGAAGTAGCGGAGCAGCGAGACGCCCCAGTCGGAGTCGGCTCTTGTGACGTCGCGCAGGATATCCTCCGTCATGAGCTTTGTTGCGCCGTAGGGGTTGGTGGTCTTGACGGGAAAGTCCTCTTTAATCGGCAAATCATCGGGCTTGCCGTAGACCGTCGCGCTTGAGGAGAAGACGATTTTTTTCACTCCGTGCTTTTCCATGGCGCTCAGGAGATTGATGGAGGAAAACAGGTTGTTTTCGTAGTATTTGAGGGGAATCGTGACAGATTCGCCCACCGCCTTCAGGCCCGCGAAATGGATGACGGCATCGATATCGTCCTTCGCAAAGAGGGCGTCTGTCGCCGCCTTGTCACGCAGGTCGCAGAGGACAAAATCCACGGGGCGCGGGCAGAGAAGTCTCGTGCGCCGCAGGGCCTCGGGCTTGCTGTTTGAATAGTTGTCCGCGATTACGACGTCGTAACCCGCCGCCGTCAGCTCAACCACGGTGTGGCTGCCGATATATCCCGTTCCGCCCGTTACCAAAATTTTCATTGCTGCACACCCTATTCGTATTGATTTATTTTATTAGCTTTTCGCCGATTTTGTAGATATCTCCCGCGCCGACGGTGAGGATAATGTCGCCGGGTCTGGCGGCGGCTCTGAGGCTGTTTTCGATTTCCTCAAAGGTGTCGAAGAAAAGAGCGCCGTCGATTTGCTTTGCGAGGTCTGCGGAGGAAATGCCCATGGTATTTGTCTCCCTCGCGGCGTAAATTTCCGCGAGATAGGTCACGTCCGGGCGGCGGAGCTGCCTTATGAAGTCCTCAAAAAGCGCCGCCGTGCGGGTGTAGGTGTGGGGCTGGAACACGACGATGGAGCGGCTGTAGCCCAAAGGCTCCACAGCGTCCAACAGCGCCCGAAGCTCGCCGGGATGATGGGCATAGTCGTCGTAGATATCCGCGCCGTTGAACTTGCCCTTGAACTCAAAGCGCCGTCCCGCGCCGTTGAAGCCCGCAAGGCCGTATTTGACCGCCGCGGGGCGCGCGCCGAGGCATATGCAGGCGGCTGTCGCGGCAAGCGCGTTTTTGATGTTGTGCAGACCGGGGACGTGGAGGGTCACGCTCGTGAATTTGTGGCCCCTGTACCAAATGTCAAACTCGCTCGCGGCACCCACGCGTTTGATGTTGCGGGCGTACACGTCGGCGGCGTCCGTGAGGCCGAAGGTAAAGAGCGGGCGGCCCAAGGGCATAAGGGTTTCCATGGTGTTTTTGTCGTCGGCATTCGCGACTATATAGCCGTCCTGCGGGACAAGCTCCGCAAAGGCGCGGAAGGATTTTTTGACGTCCTCCAAATCGCGGAAATAGTCAAGATGGTCGGCCTCAATGTCGAGCACGACGGCGATGGTGGGCCAGAAGGACAGGAAGGAGTCGTGGTACTCGCAGGATTCCATGATGATGGTATCCCCGCCGCCGACGCGGTGTCCCGCCTGCAAAAGCGGCAGAGTGCCGCCTATCATGACGGTGGGGTCCTTTTCCGCCGCCATGAGGATATGGGTGCACATGCTGGTGGTTGTGGTCTTGCCGTGTGTGCCGGAGATGCAGAGCGCGTTGCGGTAGTCCTTCATGATGGCACCCCATGCGTCCGCCCGCTCAAACACGGGCACGCCGCGCGCCTTCGCCTCCGCCACCTCGGGGTTATCGTCCCGAACGGCGGCGGTGCGGACGACAAACTGGATATCCGCCGCAACATTCATCGCGGAATGGCCGATCTTGACCTCAATGCCGAGCGAGCGCAGGTGCATTGTCTTCTCGCTCTCGGACATGTCGGAGCCGTCAATGACGAGTCCCATACCCGAAAGCACCTCCGCCAGCGGCGACATGGACACCCCGCCCACGCCAATAAGATGGCCGCGCGAGCCGGGCTTTAAAAACTTCTCAAAATCCGTCATATGTTCTCCTAATACGATGTGCATAATTACGTCTTGTTATTTTTAGTGTTTTGTTATTATAATACATTATAGCAAGTAACACAAGAAATAAAACGGGGGGAACCATGTCGAAGCCGCCGAAATATGTTCAGAATACGCTTGACACTCTGACGGGCGCGGGCTTTGAAGCCCTGCCGGTCGGCGGCTGCGTGCGCGATATACTGCTCGGACGGCGACCGCTCGACTGGGACGTCGCCTCCTCGGCTCTGCCGGAGGAGGTCATTGCCCTTTTCCCGCGCACCGTCGCCGCCTCCGCCAAGCACGGCACCGTCACCGTCATGTGCGGCAAGCGCGGCGTGGAGGTCACAAGCTTCCGCGCCGAGGGCCTCTACTCCGACCACAGACGGCCTGACAGTGTTAGCTTTACGGGCGACCTTCTCTCCGACCTGTCGCGCCGCGACTTCACCGTGAACGCCATGGCGCTCAGTGCCTCGGGGGATATCATCGACCCCTTCGGCGGGCGGGCGGATTTGACCGCGCGGCTTATTCGCTGTGTCGGGATTCCCGAAGCTCGCTTCACGGAGGACGCCCTGCGTATGCTGCGCGCCTTCCGCTTCAGGGCGCGGCTCGGCTTTGAGCTTGAGGAAAAGACCCGCGCCGCTATTTTTGCCTGCGCACCCTTTTGCGCCGCCCTCTCCCCCGAGCGCGTGCGGGACGAGCTTCTCAAGACGCTCGCCTCCCCTCGCCCGGAGACGGTGCTCGAAATGCTGTACGCCGGGCTGCTGAACGCGTTTTTGACCTCCGCGTGCACTGCGCAATTGCCGCCTCTCCGCTTGGCGGCACTGCCGAAATATGCCCGCACGGCACATTTCTGCGCGTGGGCAGAGAATTGCGGTTTGATTATGTCAACCGAAAGCTTTCTCTCCGCACTGCGGCTGGACGGGCGCTCGATAAAAACCGCCGCCGCTGCCGTCGGCATTCTGCGCTCCGGCTCACGCGACTGGAAGCGCCTGCTGCGGGACTGCGGCGAGGCGGCTGTATTGGCCGCCTACCCGAAAAATCCCGCTCTGCGCCGAGTTTTAAAAAACGGCGAATGCCGAAGTCTCGCCGAGCTTGCCGTCACGGGCGGGGATATGCTCGCCCTCGGCTATGTCGGGCGCGACATCGGCTTGGCGCTTGACAGGCTCCTTGAGCATGTCATTGATTTCCCGCGGGACAACGACAGAGAAATATTATGTAAACTTGCTGAGAAAGAGAGGACATGACCTTGCAAAATTGGGACGAGCTGAAAGCCGAATGTCTGAGCTGCAAAAAGTGCGGTCTGTGGGAGACGAGGACGAACGTCGTCTTCGGCGTCGGGAATCCGAAGGCAGAGGTGCTTTTTATCGGCGAGGGGCCGGGAGAGCAGGAGGATTTGAAGGGCGAGCCGTTTGTTGGCAGAGCCGGAAAGCTTCTTGACTCCATGCTCGAGATAATTGACCTCGACCGCACAAAAATATTCATCGTCAACATGGTAAAGTGCCGCCCTCCGAAAAACCGCGACCCGCTCGAGCTGGAGCAGGCCGCCTGCGCCGACTGGCTGAAGCGGCAGATTGACCTTATAGACCCCAAGCTCATCGTCTGCCTCGGCCGCATCGCCGCCATGAAATTCATACGCGGGGACTTTAAAATAACCAAAGAGCACGGGCAGTGGTTTGAGCAGGACGGGCGAAAGGTCATGGCCTTTTACCACCCCGCCTTGCTCCTGCGCGACCCGAACAAAAAGCCCGAGGCCTTTGTTGACCTCAAAACGCTTCAGGCGGAGATACACGCCGTCTGTACGCACACCTATTGATACAAAGAGAGGACCAATCTTTTTATGACAGAGTTTCGTCAGGTGACCATCTCCGACAAGGAGTGGGCAGACGGCTTCCTGCTTGCGGAGAATTCCCGCAGCGCGGACTATAACTTCGGCAACATCTATATGTGGGATCACACCTTCCGCCAGCACCTCGCCGCCGTGGACGGTCGGCTTGTCACAAAGCTCAAATACGAGGAGCTTCCCTTTTTCGCCTTCCCCGTCGGCTCCGGCGACCCGCGCCCCGCGCTCGACACCATGGCGGAGGTCGCCGCGCAGCGCGGCTTCCCCCTGCGCATCCGCGGTATAACCGAGGAACAGCGCGGGCTTTTGGAATCCGTCTGCCCCGACAGATTTGATTTCATCGAGGACAGGGACTGCTTCGACTATATCTATTCCGCCGAAAAGCTCGCCACCATGGGCGGCAAAAAGCTCCACGGCAAGCGCAACCACTGCAATCGCTTCGAGCAGGAGCAAAGCTGGGACTTCGTCCCACTTACGCGCGACCTCGTGCCCGTCTGCATGGAAATGCTGGGCGAGTGGCAGGGCGAATTTGAAATGCCTCCCGACGGTCTTGAGGACGAACACGCGGCGATAATGCGCTGCTTCATGCGCTACAGGCCCCTTGGACTTGAGGGCGGCGTTCTGCGCATCGAGGGGCGCGTCGTGGGCTTCACCATCGGCGAGCGCACGAGCGACGACACCTATGACATTCACTTTGAAAAAGCCTTCGCCTCCGTAAACGGCGCCTATCCCATGGTCTGCCGCGAATTTGCGCGGCAGCTCCTGAGCGCGCACCCCGAAATCGTCTACCTGAACCGCGAGGACGACATGGGCAAAGAGAATCTCCGCAAGGCGAAGCTGGATTTTTACCCCGAATACCTGCTCAAAAAATATTCCGCGAGGGAGCGATGACATGAGCGAAGTGCAAACCCCCTATGAGCTGCGCCCCTCCCGCCCCGGCGATGAGCCGGAGCTTTCCCGCCTGTGGCAAAAGGTTTTTGGCGACTCCCCCGAGTTCATCGCCGAGTTTTTCGCCCGAATATACCGCCCCGGCGACGCCGTGCTCGCCATAAGAGACGGCGTTCTCGTCTCCGCGGGCTACTGCCTGTCGGGCGTTCGCGCGGGGGAGCTTCGCTGCTCATATATCTATTCCATGGCTACAGAGCCCGAATTCCGCTCGCAGGGCGCGGCTCGCGCCGTCGGGCTTGAGCTTTTGCGGCTCGCCTTTCTGCGCGGGGACGACCTCGTCGCCACCCTGCCCGCCGACGCGGGGCTGACAAAATGGTATGAAAATGCCCTCGGTATGCGCCGAGCCTTCCGCAAGGGCGGAGAGGGCGCGGAATTTCCCGAGAGCTTTATTGCCTTTTCCGAATTTTGCGGCGGGCACGACCCGAATACGCCGAAAAACCTCTGGGCCGTCCGCCGCGACGGCGGGGATGTCTCGCCGCTTTCCTCGCTCGGCTGGGAGTGCGTGTTCGATTGAGACGCCGGCTCAAAAATAGATAAAGCCGAGCGGTGCGACTACCGCTCGGCCTTGTCTATGGAATGAGGACAAAATGAAAAAGATGAAACTGTCTCTTGCATTGTTATAATACCAAGGAGTTGTTACGCAAAAAACAGAAGATTTGTTACAGAAGTATTAAATGCAAATTTTATTGTTACAGTCGCGTTACACGCACATGGCTTTGATGCTCTCGCGCACCAATTCCGTGAAAAGCGGCGCGGCCTTTGCGGCGGCCTCCTGCACCTCCTCATGCGTCAGCGCATTCTTTGAAAGTCCCGCGCCCTTGTTGCAGACGCAGCTTATTCCGCAGACGCGAAGCCCGCAGTGGTTTGCCGCCACGGCCTCCACGGCGGTGGACATTCCGACGGCGTCCGCGCCGAGGATGCCGAGCATCCGCACCTCCGCCGGCGTCTCGAAGCTCGGCCCCGTGAGCTGGACGTATACGCCCTCGCGAAGCGGTATCCCGCGCTTTTCCGCCGTTGCGCGGATGACGGCGCAGAGCGATTTGTCGTAAACCGAGGACATATCGGGAAAGCGCGTTCCAAGCTCCTCGATATTTGCGCCTATGAGCGGGTTCGGGAAAAAGCTCATGATGTGGTCGGTTATGAGCATAAGCTCGCCCGCGTTAAATTCGGGGTTCACGCCGCCCGAGGCGTTCGTGAGAAAGAGTATCTCCGCGCCCAAAAGCCGCATCAGTCTCGCGGGCAGGACGACGTCGTCGATGTCGTAGCCCTCGTAATAATGTATGCGCCCCTGCATGCAGACCACGGGTACATCACCCAGCCTGCCGAAGATAAAGCGCCCTGCGTGCCCCGGCACCGTGGACACGGGAAAGCCCGGTATGTCGGCGTAATCCACCGTCGCCTCGACCCGCAGCTGCTCGGCAAAGCCGCCCAGACCGCTGCCCAGCACCAGCGCCGCCCTTGGGATGAAGTCCACGCGGGAGCGCACATAGTCCCGGCATTTGAGAAGCTTTTCGTATCGCTTGTCCATGTTTTTGACCCTCCGTTATCCTTGAAGCCGCAGGCCGCGGCTACCTTAATATATTATCCCTTTGATTCTCGCGCAAATCCGCCGAAAAAGCAAGGCATATTTTTTTGCGCAAAAAATATACTTTGGTGTCGAAAAAGTAAAGCTGTTTTTACAAAAAAGTAACAGGCGGATACAATGTAGGTTTTTGCCCTCCCGCTCTTGACAAGCCCGAAATAACACTATATATTGTGATATAGCCCCTGTGAACATCGCAACATGTGCCATGAACGCTCGGTGCATATTTTTCTTGAACCGAGGAAAACAAGCGTAATGATATTCTCAGGACTGCAAAAGCTCACACTTCTTGACTACCCCGGGCAGGTCGCCTGCACCCTCTTTACCGGCGGCTGCAACCTGCGCTGCCCCTTCTGCCACAACGCTTCCCTTGCCCTGCCGACGCGGGAACGCGACGCGCTTCCGGACGAGGAAATACTGGCATTCCTCAAAAAGCGTCAGGGTCTTTTGGACGGCGTCGCCGTCACAGGCGGAGAGCCGCTGCTCCATCCCGAGCTGCCCGAGCTTCTCCGAAAAATCAAGGCTCTCGGCTACAAAATCAAGCTCGACACCAACGGCACCTTCCCCGAAAGACTGCGCGGGCTTATCGACGCCGGCTTGATTGACAGAGTTGCCATGGACATAAAGGCCGCGCCCGACAAATACGCCCTGACCGTCGGCGTGCCCAAGCTCGACATGGCCCCGATATTCGAGAGCGCGGCGCTGCTGCTCTCCGGCGTCACCGAATACGAATTCCGCACCACCGCCGTCAGGGGACTGCACGAGCCGGAGGATTTCCCAAAAATCGGCGAGTGGCTGCGCGGCGCCGACGAATACTACATACAGTGCTTCATAGATTCCGGCGACCTCATTGCCGGCGGCGGACTGTCCGCCTTTTCCAAAGAAGATATGCAGGCGCTTGCGGCGCTTGTCCGCCCATTTGTCCCCTCGGTCAAAATCCGCGGGCTTTAAAAATAAAAAAATATAATTCACATACACGGAGGATAAAGAAATGTACAGGGTAATCAAGCGTGACGGCGAGCAGGTCGATTTTAACATCCCAAAAATCGGTCAGGCCGTCAAAAAGGCCTTTGAGGCCACCGGCACCGACTACAACGACAGTGTCATTGACTTTCTCGCACTGAAGGTCACCGCCGACTTTCAGCACAAGATAAAGGACGACCTCATCGCCGTGGAGGACATTCAGGACAGCGTCGAGGCAGTCCTCTCCCGCGGGGGCTACGAAAACGTCGCCAAAGCATACATCCTCTACCGCAAGCAGCGCGAGAAACTGCGCAACATGCGCTCCACCTACCTCGACTATAAAGACACCGTCAACGCCTACGTCAACGTCACCGACTGGCGCGTCAAGGAAAACTCCACCGTCACCTACTCCGTCGGCGGCCTCATCCTCAACAACTCCGGCGCGATAACGGCGAACTACTGGCTCTCCGAAATCTATGACGACGAGATTGCCAACGCCCACAAAAACGCCGATATACACCTCCATGACCTCTCCATGCTCACCGGCTACTGCGCCGGCTGGAGCCTCAAGCAGCTCATTCAGGAGGGGCTTGGCGGAATACCCGGCAAAATCACCTCCTCGCCTCCGGGCCATCTCTCCACCCTCTGCAACCAAATGGTTAACTTCCTCGGCATCATGCAGAACGAATGGGCCGGCGCTCAGGCATTTTCGAGCTTCGACACCTATCTCGCCCCCTTTGTGAAGGTCGATAACCTCACCTACAAAGAAGTCAAACAGTGCATCCAGTCCTTTGTCTACGGCGTGAATACCCCCTCCCGCTGGGGCACGCAGGCCCCCTTCTCCAACATCACCCTCGACTGGACCATCCCCGCCGATTTGCGCGACCAGAAGGCCCTCGTCGGCGGCAGGGAGATGGACTTCACCTACGGCGACTGCAAGGCGGAGATGGACACCATCAACAAAGCCTTTATCGATATCATGATTGAGGGCGACGCCAACGGGCGCGGCTTCCAGTACCCCATCCCCACCTACTCCATCACCAAGGACTTCGACTGGAGCCCCACCGAAAACAACAGGCTCCTCTTTGAAATGACCGCCAAATACGGCACCCCCTACTTCTCCAACTACATCAACAGCGATATGGAACCGTCCGACGTGCGCTCCATGTGCTGCCGTCTCCGCCTCGACCTGCGCGAGCTGCGCAAAAAATCCGGCGGCTTCTTCGGCAGCGGCGAGAGCACAGGCTCCATCGGCGTCGTCACCATAAACATGCCGCGTCTTGCCTATCTCTCCAAGGACGAGGAGGACTTCTACAAGCGCCTCGACCACATGATGGATATCTCCGCCCGCAGCCTCAAGACAAAGCGCGATATCGTCACAAAGCTCCTTAACGAGGGACTTTACCCCTACACCCGCCGCTATCTCGGCAGCTTTGACAACCACTTCTCCACCATCGGCCTGCTCGGCATGAACGAAGCCGGCATGAACGCCCGTTGGATTCGCGCCGACATGACAAACCCAAGATGCCAGGACTTCACCAAGCATGTCCTGAACCATATGCGCGAGCGCCTTGCCGACTATCAGGTCGAATACGGCGACCTCTACAACCTTGAGGCCACCCCGGCGGAGAGCACCTCCTATCGTCTCGCCAAGCACGACGTGGAGCGCTATCCCGATATCCTCACCGCCGCAGAGCCGGGCGGCACCCCCTACTACACCAACAGCTCCAACCTGCCCGTCGGCTACACGGAGGACATCTTTGCCGCCCTCGACATTCAGGACGACATCCAGACCCTCTATACCTCCGGCACCGTCTTCCACGCCTTTTTGGGCGAGAAGCTCCCGGATTGGCAGGCCGCTGCCGCCCTCGTCCGCAAGATTGCGGAAAACTACAAGCTCCCCTACTACACCCTCTCCCCCACCTATTCCGTCTGCAAAAACCACGGCTACCTTGAGGGCGAGCAGTTTGTCTGCCCCACCTGCGGCGAGAACGCCGAGGTATACTCCCGCATCACCGGCTATTACCGCCCCGTCCAGAACTGGAACGCCGGCAAGACGCAGGAATACAAGCAGCGCTCCGAATACGACCTCTCGCACTCCCACCTTGACCCCTCGAGGCATCCCGAGAAGTCCGAATGCGCCTGCTCCGCCGCAGAGGCTCCCCAGTCCGTCATCACCGGCGCGGCACTTCTTTTCACCACCCCCACCTGCCCCAACTGCAAGCTTGCCATCTCCATGCTCGACAAAAAGGGCTTCAAATACGACAGGCTGAACGCCGAGGACAACGCCGAGCTGGCGCTGAAATACGGCGTGAAGCAGGCCCCCACCCTCATCATCACCGACGGGGCCGACTTCACGAAATTCGCCGGCGCGGGCAGCATCAAGCAGTACATTAACCAATAGGCGGGAAGAACGATGTTTGATATAATCGTTGTCGGCGGCGGTCCCGCCGGGCTTGCGGCGGCGCTCTATGCCCGCCGCGAGGAAAAAAGCGTCCTCGTCCTCGAAAAAAACAACTTCGGCGGTCAGATAGCCTGGTCGCCCATGGTTGACAACTTCCCCGGCTCCCCCGCCACCTCCGGCGCGAAGCTCGCGGACACCATGCTCACCCAAGTCACCGATAAGGGCGGCGAGATTGACCTCAGCCAAGTCACCGGCATCACCGACGCGGGCGACAAAAAAATCGTCCACACCGAGGACGGCGACCTTGAGGCGCGCGCCGTAATCCTCGCCACCGGCGCAAGACACCGCCGCCTCGACCTTGAACGCGAGGAGGAGCTTACCGGAAACGGCGTCTCCTACTGCGCCGTCTGCGACGGGGCCTTCTATAAAGGCCGCCCCGTGGCGGTGGCCGGCGGCGGAGACGCCGCCCTGCAGGACGCGCTCTCGCTCGCAAACGTCTGCTCCTCGGTTTACATAATCCACAGACGCAAGGAATTTCGTGCAGAGGCGGCCAATGTCTCCGCCGTATTGGCAAGACCCAACATACGCCTTGTCCTCTGCTGCTCCGTCGTGGAGCTTGTGGGCGACAATGAATTAAAGGGCGTGCTCATCGAGAACAGTCTTGACGGCAGCCGCAAGATTCTGCCCGTGGACGGCCTGTTCGTCGCCGTGGGCTTTCAGCCCGAAAACGATTGCTTTGGCAGCGTTGCAGACCTTGACGCCGCAGGCTGGTTCGCCTCCGGCGAGGATTGCCGCACCCGCTGCCCCGGCGTCTTTGCCGCAGGAGACTGCCGCGCAAAGACCGTCCGCCAGCTCACCACAGCCGTGGGCGACGGCGCCTCCGCCGCAGTTGCCGCCTGCCGCTACATCGACTCCCTGCCGAGATAGCAGGAGAATTTCAGTTTACATAACACCCGTCACCCCTTCTTCACGGGCGACGGGTGTTTTTAAGGATGTGAGCACTATGAAGGTCGCGCTTATACAGATGAATATCAGCCGAGAAAAGGCGGTAAACCTCGACCGCGCACGCTCTCTTATTGCGGAAGCCGCCCGTGGGGGCGCGGATTTTGCCGTCCTGCCGGAGATGTTTTGCTGCGAGTACCGCAACCCTGCCTTTATCGAAAACCGCGAGCCGGCGGGCGGGACAATCCACTCCATGCTCTCCGAGGCGGCAAGGGAAAACCGCATATACCTCATCGGCGGCTCCTTTCCCGAGGAGGACGGAGGGCGGATATACAACAGCTCCTTCGTTTTCGACAGGAGCGGCAGGCAGCTTGCGCGCCACCGCAAGGCGCACCTATTTGACATCGACGTGGACGGCGGTCAGGTCTTTCGCGAGTCCGACACCTTTTCACCCGGGAACGAAATCACCGTCTTCGATACCGAATTCGGCAAAATGGGGCTGGAAATCTGCTTTGACATCCGTTTTCCCGAGCTTACGCGCATCATGGCGCTCGAGGGCGCTTTGGCAGTTTTCTGCCCCGCCGCCTTCAATATGACCACGGGCCCCGCGCACTGGGAGCTTTCCTTCCGAGGCAGGGCGGTGGAGAATCAGCTCTTTACTCTCGCCTGCGCCCCCGCACGGGACGTGAACGGGCGCTATATTTCCTATGCAAACTCCATGGCGGTGACGCCCTGGGGCGACGTGCTCGCGCGCGCCGACGCGGAGGAGACGCTTCTTTTTGCCGACCTCGACCTCTCCCTCATCGGGAGCATCCGCCGTCAGCTGCCGCTTCTCGCCTCCCGCCGCGCCGACCTCTATACACTCGAGCCCCGCGCCGTGGGCGACGGCCTATGAACTACCTTGAAACCAAAAGCACGGACCCCTGCCACAATCTTGCCTTTGAGCAATATGTCCTTGAAAACCGCAGCGAGGGCGATTGGCTGATACTTTGGCAGAACGCCGACACCGTCGTTCTCGGTCTTAACCAAAACGCCGAGGAGGAGCTTGACCGCGCCTTTGTCGAGGCGCACGGCACGAGCGTCGTGCGGCGCATGACCGGCGGCGGCGCGGTATACCACGACCTCGGCAACCTCAATTACTCCTTCATTTCAGACCTTGGCGACGCGGCGGCGCTCTCCATCGCCCGCTTCACGGCGCCCGTCTGCCGCGCGCTCGCCTCCATGGGCGTCAATGCCGAAACCTCCGGCAGAAACGACATCACCGTGGACGGCAGGAAAATTTCCGGCGTGGCTCAGCGCATCTTCAAAAATCGCATACTGCACCACGGCACCCTGCTTTTCGACTCCGACCCCGCGCTCGTTGCCGCCGCCCTGCGCGCCGACCCGGCGAAGTTCAGCTCCAAAAGCGCCAAATCCGTCCGCAGCCGCATCGGGAATATACGCGACTTTTTGCCGCGTGACATGACCCTCGCGGAATTTTGGCAGCGCCTGCTCCTTGAGCTTTCGCGGGACGGCTTAGTGCGCCGCGAGCTTTCGGCGGACGAGCTTGCGCAGGTTTCCCGGCTGGCGGAGGAAAAATATCGGAGCTGGGACTGGACCCGTGGCCGCTCGCCCGATTATGACTTCAAAAACAAGCGCCGCTTTGAGGGCGGAACGCTTGAGGTTCGCCTCTCCGTCGAGGGCGGTCTCATCTCGGACGCGCTCTTTCGCGGCGATTTCATGGCGGTGACGGACAGCACGCCGGCGGCAAATGCGCTGAAGGGCGTCCGCTTCGAGCGCGGAGCCGTCGGCGCGGCGCTTGCCGCGCTTGACCTCGCGCCCATGCTCGGCGGGATACGGCTCTGCGAGATACTGGAAACCATATTTGACTGACAGGGGGACAATCGCTTGGACCTACAGACACTGACCGAGATTTGGGCCGAATTCGCCTACGAGGGCAAGCTCGACCCGCGCGTACAGCCGCCTGTCGCCGAGGGCTGGCGCAAATGCAGGGCCGCCGGAGTAAATCCCAACGGCGGCATCGGAAAGCGCGTGGAGGACGACGTATTTCAGAGCATCCGCTCCGCCAACAAGGCGCTCATTGACACCGCCCTTCCCATAATGCAGAGCGTTTTCGAGATTGTCGAGCGCTCGCACTTCCTGCTTGTCCTGACCGACGGCGCGGGCTACATCCTTGAGGCAATTGGCGATGAGACCGTGCGAGTCAAGACGCGGGACATGCGCTTTGTGCAGGGCGCACTTTGGAGCAACCTCAGCGTCGGCACAAACGCCATCAGCGTCGCCCTCGACTGCGACACCGCAATTCAAATGGTCGGCCCCGAGCACTACTGCCGCTCGCATCACGGCTGGACCTGCTCCGCCGCGCCAATCCACGGCGCGAACGGCGATGTCATCGGCTGTCTCAATCTCTCGGGCGACGCCTCCGCCGTCCACGACCACACGCTCGGCGTGGTGCTCGCCGCCGTTTACGGAATCGAGGGGCAGCTCTCGCTTCTGCGCAGCGCCGAGATAATGCGCGCAGCCCTTGAGGGCAGCGTTGACAGCATCCTTTTTCTTAATGACAGCTATCGCCCCATCTGGACGAACAGCGCCGCGAAAAAGCTGCTCGGCGCGACTGCGGAGGACATAGCGGCGCGCGACTTTCGCGAGGTGATGCCCGACGTCAATTGGGCGGAGCAAAAATGGACGGACGGAAGCAAGTATTTCGCAAACGACGTCCGCGTTCTCTCGCGGAAGGGCACCGTCCATTGCAGTGCCGCCATCTATCTCTCCAACGACTACGGCGCAAGGACGCTCAACGTCACCCTAAAAAAGCAGAAGCACCTCATAGACTCCGTGAACAAAATGTCCGGCAACCGCGCCATCTACACCTTTGACGACATTTACACCTGTGCTCCCGAGATGAAAAAAACCATGGCGCTGGCACAGAATTACGCCCGCTATGACGGCAACATCCTCATAGAGGGCGAGAGCGGCACGGGCAAGGAGCTTGTGGCTCAGGCAATCCACAACAGCAGCCGCGCCTCGGGGCCGTTCGTCGCCATAAACTGCGCCTCCATCCCGCGCGACCTCTTGGAGGCCGAGCTTTTTGGCTATGAGGCAGGTGCCTTTATCGGCGCCGCGACGGAGGGCAACCCCGGCCGCTTCGAGCTTGCCAATCGCGGCACCCTCTTTTTGGACGAGATAACCGAGATTCCGCTCGAGTTCCAGTCCAAGCTCCTCCGCGCCGTGGAGACGCACAGTATCTCCCGCCTCGGTGCAGGGCAGGAGGTAAAGCTCGACATACGCATCATTGTCGCCACCAACCGCAGACTTGACCAGTCCGTCGCCTCCGGCAGCTTCAGGCAGGACCTCTACTACCGTCTGAACGTCCTCAAGCTCGATATCCCCCCGCTCAGAGCGAGGCGTGAGGACATCTCCTGCTGCGCCGAAAAATTCCTTGCGCGGCTGAACGCCTCCACCTCCGAGACTCAAAAGACCATGTCCCCCGAATTTCTCGCGGGGCTTACCGAATACGACTGGCCCGGCAACGTGCGCGAGCTGCAAAACGGCATTGAGCGCGCCTTCTACTCCTGCTCCGGCGACGTTCTGACCGCCCAATCCCTCCTCTTGGCCATAGACCGCCCCGAGAGCATGTCGGACGACCCGCTCGGCACGCCCCCTCGTTCCGGCGAAGCAGGCGAGATTATGTCGGCTCTCGCCGTCTGCGGCGGCGACGTGGAGGGCGCGGCCCGCAAGCTCGGCATGAGCCGAGCGACGCTCTACCGCCGTTTTAAGAAATTCGGCATAGACCCCAAGGGCAGCCGTTAATCTCGTTTCTCACCTGCGCTTGAGAATAATTGATATTTTCTCAAATAATGAGACGGAATTTGTTGATTCCGTCTCATTATTTTGTTGTCGATTTAACTATTTTGTGATACATTCCATATTGCGCACTCCGTCATACACGCATTTTACAAAATTTTGAGACTTTTAGCTCAGCTATTGAGATTATTTAACAGCAAGTCTATACTTAAATCATCGGCATAGAGTATTGAGAGGGGGACGAGCCGTACTTCCCCGCGTTCGGGGATTCCAACACGAGCATTGATGCGGCCGCGGCGGCCGTTGAGGTGTATACATGCTAAATTTTTGCAAGGAGGTTATCAGATGGCAATCAGCAACGAACTGATGAAGGACATGTATGTGCGAATGCGGCGCATACGCGACTTCGAAAACGCGGCTTCACGGCTGTTTGCAGAGGGCAAGGTACCCGGCTTTGTCCACCTGTATCTCGGCGAGGAGGCCATCGCGCCCGCAGTCTGCGAGTGCCTGCGGGATGACGACTTTATCACCAGCACCCACCGCGGTCACGGCCACATAATCGCAAAGGGCGGAGATTTGAACTACATGATGGCCGAGCTTTTCGGCAGAGCCACCGGCTATTGCAAGGGCAAGGGCGGCTCCATGCACATCGCCGACCGAGACAAGGGCATCCTCGGCGCAAACGGCATAGTCGGCGCGGGTCAATGCATCAGCACCGGCGCGGGCCTGTCCATCAAGGTACGCGGAACCGACCAGGTCTGCGTCTGCTTCTTTGGCGACGGCTCCACAAACCAGGGCACCTTCCACGAATCTCTCAACCTCGCCTCCATATGGAAGCTCCCCATCGTTTTTGTCTGCGAGAACAACAACTACGGCATCTCCATGAGTCAGGACCGCCATCAGGCAATCAAGGACGTCGCCGACCGCGGCGCGGCCTACAACATCCCCGGTATCTCCGTGGACGGCAACGACCCCCTCGCCGTATACGAGGCCGCCAAGGAGGCCGTCTCCCGCGCCAGAGAGGGCAAGGGCCCGACGCTTCTTGAGTGCAAAACCTATCGCCATCGCGGTCACTTTGAGGGCGACCCCGGTCTGTACAAGCCCAAGGAGGAGCAGGCGGCTTGGCTCGCAAAAGACCCCCTGCCCCGTTTCGCCAAATTCCTTGAGGAGAACAAGGTCATGACCGCCGAGGAGCTTAACGCCGTAGACCTTGGCGTTGCCAAGGAAATCGACGACGCCATCGCATTTGCGGACGCCCAGCCTCTGCCGACACTCGAGAGCGCCGTCGTAGATGTCTATTCCGATATCATCGAGGAGGTGCGTCAGAGATGACTATGATGACATTCGCAGAAGCCATCCGCGAGGGCATGAGCATCCGGATGCGCGAAAACCCCAACGTTCTCCTGTTCGGTGAGGACGTCGGTGCCTTTGGCGGCTGCTTCGGCGTCAGCGCCGGCATGTTCAACGAATTCGGTGCCGAGCGCGTGCGCGACACCCCAATATCCGAGGGCGCGATAATCGGCTGCGCCGTCGGTGCCGCCGCCACGGGGCTTCGACCCATAGCCGAGCTTATGTTTTGCGACTTTCTGACCGTCGGCATGGACCAGCTCGTCAATCAGGCCGCAAAAATGCGCTATATGTTCGGCGGCAAAATCTCCATGCCCATGGTGGTGCGGCTCCCCGCCGGTGCCGGCACGGGCGCAGCCGCCCAGCATTCCCAGTCACTCGAGGCATGGGTGACCCACGTCCCCGGGCTAAAGGTCGTATATCCCTCCTGCCCGCAGGACGCGCTCGGCCTCATGCTGACCGCAATTGACGACGAAGACCCCGTCATGTTCTTCGAGAACAAAGTCCTGTATTTCTCAAAGGGCGAGGTCACAAGCATGGAGCCCATACCCTTTGGCAAGGGCAAGGTCGTGAGAGAGGGCACCGACCTCTCCATCATCACCTACAGCCGTCAGGTATTCACAGCGCTCGAGGCCGCCGAGAAGCTCGCCGCCGACGGCATAAGCGCCGAGGTCATCGACCTGCGCAGCCTGTATCCGCTGGATAAGGCGCTCATCGGCGAGACGGTCGCCAAGACGCACAAGGCCATTGTCCTCACCGAGGAAGTCAAGCGCGGCGGCTACGGCGGCGAGATAAGCGCCATAATCGCCGAGGAATTTTTCGACTCGCTCGACGCCCCCGTCGCCCGCATCGGCGCGCTGGACACCCCCGTCCCCTTCTCCCCGATTTTGGAGCAATACTACATCCCCGGAGCGGAGGACGTCATCATCGCAGCAAAGAAAATGTTCTGAAAGCCCCGGCCCGCAGGGCTGTCCCTGCGGGCCTCCGGTTTTTATGGACACGCCGGGAGGAATATATGTGGCAAGCATAGGTATCATAGCCAACCCCGCGTCAGGCAAGGACATACGCCGCCTTGTCTCCTACGCCACCACCATAGACAACAACGAAAAGGTCAATATCTGCAAGCGCATAGTCCTTGCCGCGCAGGGCATGGGCATCAGCGAGGCAATCTTTATGCCCGAGACCTTCATGATAGGCTACACCGTGAAGGAGCAGCTGAATGACGACAGGGTTCTCACGGCGACGCTCAGTCTGTTGGATTTTCAGATAGACGCCTCCCTCGCCGATACCGTCGCCGCCGCGCGGCTGATGGAGGAGCGCGGCGTGGGCTGCGTCGTCGTCCTCGGCGGCGACGGCACCTCGCGAGCCGCCGCGAAGGGGCTTACGAACGTCCCGCTGCTGCCCATCTCGACAGGCACAAACAACGTCTATCCCGCCATGATGGAGGGCACGGTCGCGGGAATGGCGGCAGCCGCCGTCGCGCTCATGCCCGACCCGCGCGTCTGCTGTATCAGGGACAAGCGCATCTGCGTCTACATAAACGGCGAATACCGCGATATGGCGCTCATCGACGCCGTCGTCTCCGACGATTTCTTCGCCGGGGCAAAGGCGATATGGGAGCCTGAGCGCATCAAAAAAATAATAGTCTCCCGCTGTCACCCGGCAACCATCGGCTTTTCCGCCGTCGCCGGAGTTTATCGGATTGTTGAGGACTCGGACGATTTTGCTCTTGCCCTTGACCTCGGAGAGGGCGGGGAGCGCTTTTTTGCGCCCATCGCCGCCGGAGTCCTGACCCCCGTGAAAATCAAGGGAACGAGGCGCCTCGCCCTCGGCGAGCCCTGCGAATTCACAGCCGAAGCCCGCTGCATGATTGCCCTTGACGGCGAGCGCGAGGTTCGCGTGGACGAGGGCGACCGCGTGAGCGTCGTCGTCACACGAGACGGGCCTTGGCGCGTCCTTCCGCGCGCCGCGCTGACAGAAGCCGCCCGCCTCGGAATGTATAAAAAGTAATTATCTTTAAAGGAGAGACAGCTATGGCCAAGGTAGTAGTGATGCCCAAGCTCGGTCTTACGATGACCGAAGGCACAATAAGCAAATGGCTCAAAAAGGAGGGCGACTCCGTGGCCGCCGGCGAGGGAATTTTTGAGGTGGAGACGGACAAGCTCACAAACACCATCGAGGCTCCCGAGAGCGGCGTCCTCCTGAAAATAATCGTGGGCGAGGGTCTTGCCGTCCCCTGCCTTGAGAAGCTTGCCGTCATCGGCGCTGTCGGCGAGGACATAAGCGCCCTCATTAGCGGAGTCGCCGCAGCCGCTCCGAGTGCCGCCGCAGCTCCCGAAAGCGCCGCCGCGCCTCCCCTCCGCCCCGCCGGCGAGCGCGTGCTTGCCTCGCCGAGAGCAAAGAAGCTCGCGCTGGAAAAAGGTTTTGACATCGCCCTCATAAAGGGCAGCGGCCCCAACGGCCGCATCACGGAGGACGACGTCGGGAAATACGTTCCCGCCCCCCTCGCCCCCGCCGAGCCCGCACTTAAAGTCTCGCCCCTCGCCGCTAAGCTTGCGGCGGACATTGGCCTTGACCTTAATGATGTGGACTCCAAGGGCCGCGTGCTGGCGCAGGACATTCTGAGCTTCCTTGAGGGCAGCCGCGAAAAGGGCGCAGAGGCCGCCCGCGAGGACTCCGTCCCCATGAACGGCATGCGCAAGGCCATCGCCAAAAACATGCTGGCGAGCCACATGACAAGCCCCACCGTCACCTTTAACCTCGGCGTGGACATGAGCGCGATGAGAGATTACCGCGAGCAGCTCAAGTCGCAGGACATCAAGGTCAGCTACACCGACCTGCTGGTGAAATTCGTCGCCAAGGCTCTCACGGAGTTCCCTCTGCTGAATTGCTCCGTCGAGGACAACAGGATAATCTACAAGCACTACGTCAACATGGGCGTCGCCGTGGCGCTCGATAACGGCCTCGTCGTCCCCAACGTCGCGGATGCCGACAAAAAGAGTCTGCGCGAAATCTCCGCCGAGGTCAGGGAGCTTGCCGCCGCCGCCCGCGCGGGTACGCTGCCCATGGAGCGGCTTCACGGCGGCACCTTCACCATCACAAACCTCGGCATGTACGGCATTGAGAGCTTCAGCCCCATCATAAACCAGCCGGAGGTCGCCATCCTTGGCGTCACCACCATGGAGGACAGGGTCGTCGTCCGAAACGGCGAGGCGGTGATACGCCCCATCATGAACCTGTCGCTCTCCGCCGACCACAGGGTTGTGGACGGCTCCGTCGCCGCGCAATTCATCCAAAGGGTCAAGACGCTGCTTGAGAATCCCGCGCTCATGCTGGCATAGGGAGGAAAAGGATATGGCAAAAGAAATAGTAATGCCCAAGCTCGGCCTCACCATGACCGAGGGCACAATAGACGAATGGAAGAAAAAAGAGGGCGACGCCGTCGCTGTCGGCGAGGTGCTGTTTGCGGTCTCCACCGATAAGCTCACAAACGACGTTGAGGCGACCGTCTCCGGCACCCTGCTTCGGATTTCCGTCCCCGCCGGCGGCACCGTCCCCTGTCTTGCGACGGTCGGCTATATCGGCGCGCCGGGCGAGCAGATAGCCGAAGCGCCCGCCCCCGCCGCGCAGACGGCGGCTCCCGCTCAGGCGGCGGGCGGCACCGTGCTCGTCATCGGCGGCGGCCCCGGCGGCTATGTCGCGGCAATACGCGCGGCGCAGCTTGGCGCATCCGTCACGCTCGTCGAGCGGGCGGAGATAGGCGGAACCTGCCTCAATCGCGGCTGTATGCCCACAAAGGCGCTCCTCCACAGCTCCGAGGTATTCGAGCAGGCCACCCACAGCGAGAGCCTCGGCATAATCGCAAGGGACGTCGCCGTGGACTGGGAGCGCGTGCAGAGCAACCGCGCCGCAGTCACGAAAAAGCTGACCGACGGCGTGCGCGCCCTCGTAAAGCTGAACAAAATCACCCTTGTGGAGGGCGAAGCGGTATTTACGGCCCCCAAGACCGTAAGCGTCGGCGGCAGAGAGCTTACGGCGGAAAAAATCATAATCGCCGCAGGCAGCTACCCGATAATGCCGCCCATCCCGGGCGTGAAGGATTGCCCCGCCTGCATCGACTCCACCGGCTGTCTCACGCTTGACCATGTGCCGGAGAGCCTGCTCGTAATCGGCGGCGGCGTAATCGGCATAGAGCTTGGCAGCGTCTATCAGCGCTTCGGGACAAGGGTCACGATAATCGAGATGCTGCCCGGTCTGCTGCCGCTCATGGACAGCGAGCTGACCGCCATGGTTCGCGCGCAGCTTGAGGCAAAGGGCATGGAGATACACACCCAATCGCAGGTGCTATCAGTCGCGAAAACCGCCAAGGGCGCGAGCGTAAAGGTAAAGTGCCCCGAGGGTGAATCGCTCTTTGAGGCCGAAAAAGTTCTTGTCTGCGTCGGACGCGGCCCGAACACCGCAGCCCTCGGGCTTGAGAAAGCCGGCATTGCCGCCGATAAGGGCTTCATAAAAGTAAACGACGCGATGGAGACGAACGTCCCCGGGGTCTACGCCATCGGCGACTGCAACGGCAGGCTTATGCTCGCGCATGCGGCAATGGCAATGGGCGAGACAGCCGCCGAGAACGCCATGGGCGGCTCAAGCGCCTTCAACGCCGCCGCCAGCCCCTCCTGCGTCTATGTCGGCCCGGAATTTGCCGGTGTCGGCTTCACGGAGGAACAACTAAAGGCCCGAGGCATCGACTATAAGGTCGGCAGATTCCCCACCTCCGGCAACGGCAAGAGCCTTGTCATGGGCAGCACGGACGGCATGGTGAAGCTCATCTCCGGCGCAAAATACGGCGAGATTTTGGGCGTCCATATCCTCGCGCCCCGCGCTACCGATTTGATTGAGGAGGCCGCGCTCGCGATAAGGCTCGAAGCCACCACCGACGAGCTTATCGACACCGTCCACTGCCACCCCACCGTCTCCGAGGCCCTGCGCGAGGCCGCCATGGCAGCCGAAAAACGCGCCATACATATTCCCAACAAAAAATAACCTCAAAAAACGCTTTACCCCCGCCGACTTATATCGGCGGGGGCAAAACACTTAAGGCTGAGGGTAGCGGCAGGTTTCGCCGCGGTAATTTTCGAGGACGACCTCTTTGTCGTTCTTGGAGATGACGTATTCATAGTTTACCGGTATCTTCCCGCCGCCGCCCGGGGCGTCGATGACGAATTTCGGCACGGCGTAGCCGGAGATATTGCCCTGAAGCGCATGCATGATTTCAATGCCCTTATCCACCGTCGTGCGGAAGTGGCCTATCCCCTGCGAGAGGTCGCACTGATAGAGATAATACGGCCTCACGCGCATGTGCACGAGCTTCAGCAGCAGCTGCTTCATCGTCTCCGCATCGTCGTTCACGCCGCGCAGGAGGACGCTCTGGTTGCCGAGCGGGATACCCGCGTCAACTATCGCGGCGCAGGCGCGCGCGGACTCCGGCGTTATCTCGCGCGGATGGCTGAAATGCGTGTTTATCCAAATCGGCTGATATTTTTTGAGCATGGTCAGCAGCTCGTCGGTTATGCGCATGGGCAGCACAACCGGCACGCGGGTGCCGATGCGGATTATATCCACATGCGGTATGGCGCGCAGGCCGGAAATAATGCGTTCAAGCCGCTCCGTGCCGAGGACGAGCGGGTCGCCGCCGGAGATGAGCACGTCGCGTATCTCCTCATGCGAGCGTATATATCCGAGCGCCGCCCTTATCTCCGGCTCCGTGATGCTCTTGTCCTCCTCGCCGACGACGCGGCGGCGCGTGCAATAGCGGCAATATGCCGAGCAGCGCAGTGTCACAAGAAAGAGCACCCTGTCCGGGTAGCGATGCACGATGTGCGCAACGGGGCTGTCTCTCACCTCGCCGAGCGGGTCAGACATGTCGTTGTCGCAGGGGTACGTCTCCTCAATCGAAGGCACGCATATCCTGCGGATGGGGTCGGCGGGGTCCGCGGGGTCAATCAGCGTGGCATAATAGGGCGTCACCGCCATGCGAAAGGCGGAGAGGCACTTTTCCACGTCCGCGCGCTCGCCGTCGCTCATCCCGAGATATTTGGCAATGCCCTCCGCCGTGGTTATGCGGTGGGCGCACTGCCATTTCCAGTCGTTCCACTGCGGATAGCGGGCGGCGTAATCGGCACAGCGCTTCATCTGCCCGCCTCCGGCCCCAGCCTCTCCATCGCGGCTGACAGCACGGAGAGAACAAGCTCTCTGTGCGAAACGCCGGAGAATTCCGCCAGCATCGGGTAGTCGCTGTAGCCGGGGGCCAGCCCGGGCAGCGGATTCATTTCAATAAAATACAGCTCGCCCGCGTCGTCTGTCCGAAAATCCACACGGGTAAAATCCCGACAGCCGAGCAGCCCGAAAGCGGCAAGCGCCATGTCGCACATCCGCTGTGACAGCTCACTCGGAATTGGCGCGGGGCAGAGGTAATCCACATATTTTTTGTAGTCCTGCTTCACGCCGAAGCTGTAGACCCGATAATCGCCGCAGGTGTTGCCGCGAAAGGCTATCTCCATCGGCGGAAATACACGCGCACCCGAGCCGTTGCCGAGGATTCCCACCGTAAATTCACGGCCGCTTATGTATTCCTCCGTCAGCACGGAGCCGCCATAGGCCGCAAGGCTTCGGCGAACCATGTCCCGCAATTCCTCGCGGGTTGAGGCGACGCAGGCGTCCGGAATGCCCTTGCTGCTGCCCTCGGCGTTGGGCTTCACGATTGCGGGGAGCGCCAAGGCCTCGAGCTGCGCCATATCCGCCTCCTCGCTGATTACGGCGAAGCGAGGGCTTTTGATGCCCGCCGAGCCGAGCACGCGCTTGCACAGCGCCTTGTCGAGCGCGAGACAGAGCGCCGTCTCGTCCGAGCCCGTAAAGGGTATGCCGAGCAGATTGAGCAGCGCCGGCACCTCCGCCTCCCTGCCCCTGCCGCGCAGGCCCTCCGCTATATTAAATGCGAGGTCAATTGTTTCTCCTTCGAGCGCCGACGGCAGACTCGCGTCCGCCTCAAAAAGCGCCGTCCGAAAGCCTGCGGACGCGATGGCGTCGCGTATGGCGAACACCGTGTCCATGGAATCAAATTCCGCCTCCGCATCGTCGGACGCGCCGCTTTTTTCGCTCCTGACGTTGAAGATTATGCCAATTTTTGGCGCTGCGGGAGGGAGCGGCACATCGCCGGAATTCTCGCTCATTTTCATCACAGCCTCTCTGCCCGCAGGTAGCGGGCATTATTTTCAGACATGGTATACCGCAATCGCGGGCATATGTCAACGGGAATTTTCGCATATTTTAAGTGAAAAAATCGGCGAAATTTCGCGTCCGAAAAATCCGAATTGCGTTATGGCCGTACATTTGATAAAATGGAGCAAATCCGCCGCAGCGGAGGTTGCCGACCCACCGCGCACAAAGCCCCCGGGTCGGAGGAAAGTTGGTCACATTTATGGATAACAAGAGAAGCAAGCCGATGGGCGACACGGAGTTCGAGGTAATCGAGCCATCCGGCCTGTTGGACTTTTTATTGCTGAAGCTCACAAACAAATCGCGCAACAACGTCAAGTCCATGCTCGCCTACAGAGAGGTGCTCGTGGACGGCTATACCGTCACGCGCTACGATTTCCCGCTTCAGCCCGGGCAGACCGTGCGCATAGTCCGCTCGGTGACGCGGGAGCCGCATCAGCGCGATACACTGCAAATCCTATACGAGGACGCGGACCTTATCGCCGTCAGCAAGCCCTCCGGTATGCTCACCGTCTCCGCCGGAGACGACGGAGTGACGACCGTCTACCGCGAGCTGACCGACTACGCCCGCAGAATCGACCCCAACGGGCGCATCTTCATCGTGCATCGGCTGGACCGCGACACCTCCGGCGTGCTCCTCTTTGCCAAAAACGAAAAGATGAAGTTCGCCCTTCAGGACAGCTGGAGCGAGCTTGTGTCCCAGCGCGCCTATGTCGCGATAGTCGAGGGGCGGCTCTCCAAAAAAAGCGGCAAAATCCAATCCTGGCTCAAGGAAACGAAAACGCTTATGATGTACTCCTCCGACACCGAGGGCGACGGGCTGAAGGCAATCACGAATTACAGGGTCATCGCCGAGACCAGACACCATTCCCTGCTGGACATCAGGCTTGAAACCGGTCGGAAAAATCAAATCCGCGTGCACATGAAGGAGCTTGGTCACCCCGTCGTGGGCGACAAAAAATACGGCGCCAAGCGCGACCCGCTCAAGCGCCTCTGCCTGCATGCCTACCGTCTTGAGCTGACCCACCCCTTCACCGGCAAGCCCCTCCGCTTCGACGCCGAGCTGCCGGCCGCCTTCAACACCCTCATGAACGGAAA
>JAVVTL010000015.1:0-29003 GCA_036653715.1 Oscillospiraceae bacterium | reverse complement strand
ATTCGGTGGGCTTCATGGTGGGAAAGAGGATGACGTCGCGGATGGAGGAGCTGTTTGTGAGGAGCATTACGGCTCTGTCGATGCCGATGCCCATGCCGCCCGTGGGGGGCATGCCGTATTCGAGGGCGGTGACAAAATCGTCGTCCATCATGCCGGCCTCGTCGTCGCCCTTTTCGCGCAGCTCGGCCTGCTTCATGAAGCGCTCGCGCTGGTCTATCGGGTCGTTCAGCTCCGAGAAGGCGTTTGCCAGCTCACAGCCGCAGATGAAAAGCTCAAAGCGCTCGGTGAGACGCGGGTCTGCGGGCGAACGCTTGGTGAGCGGGGATACCTCGACCGGGTACATGGTGATGAAGGTCGGCTGTATCAGCTCGTCCTCGACCTTTTGGTCAAAGCTCTCATAGAGGGCGTTGCCCCAGGTCTGCTCGACCTTGCCCATATCCACGCCGATGCTCTTGGCAAGCGCGACCGCCTCTGCGGTGTCCGGCGTCGCCATAAAGTCCGCACCGGTGAATTTTTTGACCGCGTCCGCCATGGTGAGGCGCTCCCAGCCGGGAGCAAGATTTATCGCCTTGCCGAGCCACTCCTGCTCGTAGCCGCCGCAGATGTCCCGCGCGGCCTCGGAGATTATGCCCTCGGCGATTTCCATCATGCCGTGGAAGTCGGTATATGCCTCGTAAAGCTCGATGGTCGTGAACTCGGGGTTATGCTTCGTGTCCATGCCCTCGTTGCGGAAAATTCTGCCGATTTCGTACACGCGCTCTATGCCGCCGACGATGAGCCTTTTGAGGTTAAGCTCGGTGGCTATGCGGAGGAACATGTCGATGTCGAGGCTGTTGTGGTGGGTTATGAAGGGTCTTGCCGTCGCGCCGCCGGAGATTGCGTTCAGCACCGGTGTCTCGACCTCCATGTAGCCGCGCTCGTCGAGGTAGCGGCGGGTGAGGGAGATGAAGCGGCTGCGTATTTCGAAAGCGCGCCTGACCTCGGGGTTCATGATGAGGTCGAGGTAGCGCTGGCGGTAGCGCGTCTCGCGGTCGGTGAGGCCGTGGAATTTCTCCGGCAGGGGGCGAAGGGACTTGGAGAGCAGCACGGCGGATTTGCAGTGGACGGATATTTCGCCCATTTTGGTCTTGAAGACAAAGCCGGCGGCGCCGACTATATCGCCTATATCGACCTTGCGGAACATGGCGAAGGTCTCTGCGCCCACGTCGTCCAGCCGCAGATATATTTGGAGACGGCCACGGTCGTCGGCTATATCGGCGAAGATTGCCTTGCCCATGCCGCGCTTTGCCATGACTCTGCCGCAGACGGCGACGTCGCGGTTTTCGAAGGCGTCAAAATCCGCTTTTATCTCGGCGGAATAGGCGGTGCGGGCATAGCTTGTGACGGCATAGGGGTCCTGCCCCTCGTCCCTCATGGCGGCGAGCTTGTCGCGTCTGATTTGAAGTATCTCGGAAAGCTCCTGCTCCTCCGACCTGTCGCTTATATTTTCCTGGCTCATTTATATCTCCGATTACACGTTCTTTACAGAAAGTATTTTGTATTTTGTGGTGCCTATGGGCGCCTCCACGGCGATGACGTCGCCCTCGCGCTTGGTGAGAAGTGCGCGGCCGAGCGGGCTTTCGTCGGACACGCGGCCTGCGATGGGGTTGGCCTCCTGAGAGCCTACGATTTTGAATTCTTCTTCAAAGGCGTCGGATTCGTCACGCAGGCGGACGGTGCTGCCGATGGCGACGGCGTCATGCGCGGCCTCGACCTTTTCGATAATCTCGGCGTTATCTATGAGAGCGTTAAGCTCCGCGATTTTTGAGTAGAGCTTGCCCTGCTCTGTTTTGGCCTCGTCGTATTCGCTGTTCTCGGACAGGTCGCCGAAGGAGCGCGCCTCCTTTATAAGCTCGGATACCTCTTTTTCCCTGACTGTCTCAAGGTAATAAAGCTCGTCCTTGAGCGCGTCCAGGCGCTCCTGACTCATTTTGTACTTATTTTCAGCAGCCATGGCGATCTCCTTTTCGATGTATACATTTAATAAAAGTGTTCATTGTATTATAGAGATAATTTCCCGCGCTGTCAACTCTTTCCGAGCACCGCATTCACTGCGGAGGTCAGCGCTTCATCCTTCTCCGCCGTGGCGGCGGTCGCCGCTAAAATGTCCGGCGTCAGCCCGCCCACGAGTGCCAAATCGACTCTGTCCGGCGTGAGATATTTGTTGTTTGAGAGGTGAACGGCACTGCCGTCGGGCAGCTCAAAGGTGACTTGACTGCGCGCCTTGCCGGTGGTCTGCTCACCCACGACCGTCGCCCAATTGTATTCCTTGAGCGCGGCGGCAAAGAACTCTGCGGCGGAATAGGTGTTTTTATCCACCAAGACCGCCATCGGCACGTCTATGCAGACATTGTCGCTCTTTGTGACCGTCTCCTCGCCCGCCTCGTTCACCGAGACGAAAATGTCACCCTCGGGCAGGAGGTGGTCAAGGATTTTTATAAGCTCCGAAAGCATACCGCCCGGGTTTGTGCGCACATCAAACACCATGGCGACTGCGCCCTTGGCGAGCAGCTCGTCCACTGCGGCTACGGCCTTTTCGCCCGCGCCCGCGTCGAAGTTTTGGATGCGGATATAGCCGACTTTATCGTCTGTGAGCTTATATGTCACGGGTTGCTTATATATGACAGTGCAGTCGACCTTGACGTCTCCCGTGACGTTCGCGCCCTTTACGGTGAGTGTGACCGTCTCGTCCATATGCGAGCGTATGAGGGTGCGCACCTCGGTGACTGTCTTGCCGGAGAGCGGCTCGGCATCCACCGCCGTGATGATGTCGCCCACGGCGAGCTCTGCGCTCTCTGCGGGGGAACCGGGCTCCACCGCGGTTATCGCAAACCCGCCGGAGGCCTCGTCCACCGTTATGGTGACGCCTATGCCCTCGTATTGGTTCGCGGAATAGAGCTTATAGCTCTCGTATTCCGAGGGGGACATGTAGTAGCTCCAGCGGTCGCCAAGGGCTTTGACCATGGCGGCGCAGGCGGCGTCGGACATGGCCTGCTCGTCCTCCTCGCCGACAAAGTTGTCGCTGAGGATTTTTTTGACCTCAAGATACTTCTGTGCGGCGGCGTAGCCCTCCCTGCCGCCGAAGCGACGGGTTTGGCTGCGGGCGTTAATCCCCCAGCCGAGGCCGCAGAACAGCACGCATGCCATTATGACCGCCCAGAAGCGTATTTTTATGCCGAAAAATGACTGCAGCGCATTTTTGATTTTATCCTTCAATGGTCATCACCGCCGGAAGTATTTTTGCATGTATGCAAAGTGTTGAGGTGTCTCGTGGAATAAGGGTTATTCGGCAAACCGAGGGCGGCCCGATGGGGCCGCCCCGAACTATTTGCGCTTACGCGTCGGATGACATGGTGTAGTTTGTGAAGTAGTTGAGCGGGTTCACGCGGCTGCCGTTCAGGGCAATCTCGAAGTGGAGATGCGGGCCTGTGGACCAGCCTGTGGAGCCGACATAGCCGATGGTGTCGCCCTTGCTCACTGTGTCCCCCGCGGCGACGGCAAGGCTGCTCATGTGCATATAGGTGGTGGTGGTGCCGCCGGCGTGATAGAGGACAATATAGTTGCCGGCAGAGGAGTTGTACTCCGCAATGGAGACCGTGCCGCCGTCCGCCGCCACGACCGAGGAACCGGAATTCGCGGAAACATCAATTCCGTTGTGGAAGCGCTTGGTGCCGAACAGGGGGTGGATTCTCCAACCGTAGCCGCTTGTGACATAGGTCGAGGACGGGCATGGCCAGGTGTAGTTGCCCGTTGAGGTGGAGCCTGCGCCGTCATAGGGCTTGTTTGCTGCCTCGGCGGCTTTTCTTGCTTCCTCCTCTTCCTTTTTCATTTGGGCGGTCAGGGTGTTGATTTGGGAGGCGAGCGCCGCTTCCGCTGCCGCGTTCTTGTCAAATTCCTTGGTGTATTCCTCAATATCCGCCTCGAGGTCTGTTATGACCTTGACCGCTGCGGCAATCTGAGTCTCGAGCGCCTTTTTCTCGGTCTCAAGCTCATCCTGCTTTTCGGTAAGCTCCTTGAGGGTGGCCTCATATTCTGCCTTGACGCGCTCGGTGTTCTCACGCGCGGCGGTATATTGGTCGTAGAGGCGCTTGTCCGCGCCCATTATCTCGCCAACCATGTCGATGTTTGACATGAGCTGTGACAGGCTCTTTGAGCTGAAAATAAGAGCGAGATATGTATATTTGCCGTTTTCCTCCATGGCGCGGATGTGGGTGCGGTACGCCTCGTACTGCGTCTCCTCAAGCGCCTTGGCTTCCTCGACCTCCTTGGCCTTCTCCTCGATGAGCTGGGTATAGAGGCCGATTTGCTCGTTTATAAGCTCGATTTCCTGGCGAGCGACTTCATTCTGCTCATCCAGCGCCTGCTTTTTTTGGAGCACATCCGCCTTCTGATCCTTGAGGTCGTCGATGCTTGTCTGCATCTCCTCGCGCTTGGACTTGAGGTCCTTTTTTTGGTCCTCGAGCGCGTCTATTTGGGACTGATTGACGGCATACGCCGCAGTGCTGCCCAAAACGGATACTATAAGGGTGAGTGCCATCAGAACCGCCAAAACGATGCAGATGGCTGACGTTACCTTTTTGTTTTTCATGGTTTTTCGCCTCCCGAGACTATACTTTGAGATAATTCCTTATGGCGGTGACTCCTCCGACGGCTCCGACCAAAATACCCACGGCGAGATACGCTATGAGCATCGGCCACATGACAGCCGAGAAGGGCACGACCTCTACAAGCGCCCCTGCGACGCCTGTGACGATTTTGTTGCAGACAAGGGCATACACGCCCCACTCCGCCAAAAACGCCAGTCCGCCGCCAAGAAGGCCGAGTGTGAGGCCCTCCACAACGAAGGGGCCGCGGATAAAGCCGTTTGAAGCACCGACCATCTTCATGATGCCGATTTCCTCTCGCCTTGTGAAGGTGGCGAGCTTGATGGTGTTCGTCATGATAAAGAACGAGACGACCATAAGGATGACGATGAGGATGAGCGAAACCACGCTGACAATGTTTCTTGCCGTGACAAAGCCGCTGGCGTATTCGAGGTGCGCCTTGACATCTGCTATGCCGGGAACGCCCTCGAGCGCGGTTTTTGTCTCCGCCATAATGCCGATATCGGTGAGGTGGATGACGTAGCGGTCACGGAAGGTGGAGGAATCGAGGTTGTTGAACATGTCCTGCTCGTAGTCCGCCTCGAAGTCCTTCATGGCGGCTTCGCGCGTGACGAAGTCGGCGCTGTAGATGTTGGCGACGTCCTCGATGGAGGCTTGCAGGCCCTTTGCCTCCTCCTGCGAGAGGCTCTCGTCCACATAGGCGATGACCTCGTTGTCCTGCTCCATGTTGTCGATGACGCTGTTGATGTTCACGACCACGAGCGAGAAGCTGCCCATGATGATGAGGCAGGCGAGGATTATGGTCACCGTGGCAAAGGACATAAGGCCGTGGGAGAAGATTCCCTTGAAGCCGGAGCCGATAAGGTAGCCGAGTCTATTCAATTTCATAGCTGTAATACCCGTCCATTCCGTCGCTGATCACATGCCCGCCGTCAATGGCGACGACGCGCTTGGAAAACGCGTTGACCAGCTCCTTCTCGTGCGTGACGACCAAAACAGTGGTGCCAAGCTCGTTAATTTTTTCAAGCAGGAGCATCAGCTCAAGGCTGCGGACCGGGTCAAGGTTGCCGGTCGGCTCGTCCGCTATTATCATGCGCGGGTTATTGACAATTGCGCGGGCTATTGCGACTCTCTGCTGCTCGCCGCCGGACAGCTCCTGCGGAAAGCGCTTCTCGCGGCCGTTTAGGCCGACAAGCTCCAAAACATAGGGTACCCTCGCGGCGATATCTTTATTTGAGGCGCCCACAACCCGCATGGCAAAGGCCACGTTTTCGTATACCGTGAGCTTGTCTATCAGGCGGAAATCCTGAAAAATTACGCCGAGCGTGCGACGGAGCTGAGGCAGCTTGCGGCGCTTGATACGGCGGAGGTCGAAGCCGTTCACCGTTATTTCTCCGTCATCGGCGGTGACCTCTCCCGTCAGCAGCTTTATGATGGTGGTCTTTCCCGAGCCGGAGGGCCCGACGAGGAACAAAAATTCGCCCTCGTGGATTTCGAGATCCACGGAGTCGAGAGCCACGGCACCGCTGTTCTCGTAGACCATTCTCACATCATTCATCTGAACCATACTGTTTTCTCCTTTCAGCCTGAGCAGGGTCGAAACTCAGTACTTGGACGCATTTTGTGAATCAAGGTATTTTTTGACCATCATTGCGACTTTGAACACGATTGCGTGGTCGAACTCGCGCAGGTCAAGACCTGTTATCTTCTTGATTTTCTCAAGCCTGTACACCAAGGTGTTGCGGTGGACATAAAGCTTGCGGCTCGTCTCGGAGACGTTGAGGTTGTTCTCGAAGAACTTGTTGATGGTTTCAAGGGTGTCTGCGTCCAGAGCTTCGATTGGGTTTTTCTTGAAGACCTCGGACAGGAACATCTCGCAGAGCGTCGTGGGCAGCTGATAGATGATTCTGCCGATGCCGAGGTTTTCGTAGTTTATGATGGATTTTTCGGTTTCGAATACCTTGCCGACCTCGATGGCAATCTGAGCTTCCTTGTAGCGGTCTGCAAGCTCGCGCAGGTGATAGGCGACGGTGCCGATGCCTATGACTGTTTTGACCTGCAGCTCGCGGCGGATTGTGGACTCGATGGTCGAGGCGATGGTGCAAATCTCATCGAGCTTCTCGTCGTGGGTCAGCTCGCGGATGATGACAATATCCGTCTCGCTGACGGAGAGAATGAAGTCCCGCTGCCTGTCCGGGAAAAGGTTTTGGATGACCTCGACCACGGCGACGTCCGAGCGGTCGAGCTGGCGCACGAGGAATACGATCCTCGGCACATCCGTGACGAAGTGAAGCTCCTTTGCGCGGACATAGACATCGCCCGGCAGGATATTGTCGGAGATGATGTTCTTGACAAAGGTGGCTTTATTGTGTTTTTCCTCGTAGTTTGTGCGCGCCTCGTCCATGGCGACGGCGGCAAGGATGCAGATGCTGCGGGCAGTGGCATCATGACCCGAGATAAAGACGGCGTATTCGAATCTGGCGCCGGCGGCGCCGAGCAGCCTGTAGGTTCTGACGGCTGACGTGAAGATTTGTTCCGAAACGTCCGTTCCCAGTCCCTGCATATCATCCAAATGCGAGCCAATCATGGAAAGCTCGCTGCAAGCGATTACAAAGCCCTGGTCATCCACCACTCCCATACATCTGTCGGTGGCTTCCTTCATCTGGACTATAACGCTCTGAAAAACTCTACTTGACATTATATTCTCCTCCCAACTTAAACCCTGAAACGCGCCGAATATTTGCACAAATAACGGCAATTTACATAATAGCCCAGATATGTGCAAAGTTCAATAGAATAATATGTAAATTTTGTGAACAATTTCGACGGACGCGCTTTTTGTTGCAAAATTAGCTCTTTTTCAACACCCCGAAGGGGCCAAAACTGCTATTTTTTCTTTTTCTGTCAGCTCGCGAAAGCCGCCGAAACCAAGTGTTTCGTCAATTTGCAGAGAGCCGATTGAGAGCCGCCGCAGCGATTTCACCGGCGCCCCCCTTGAGGCGAGCATGCGCTTGACCTGATGGTATTTTCCCTCCATGACGGTCACAAGGCAGCCTCCCCCGCCGGTAAGCGCGAGGACGGCAGGCAGGCACTTTGTGCCGTCCGCAAGGGTCAAGCCCGCCGCAAAAGCGCGCACATCGGTCTCCGAAAGTATGCCCTCAACCTCGGCGGAATATAGTTTTTCCACGCCCGACTTCGGCGATATGACCCTGTGGGCAAAATCTCCGTCGTCCGTCAGCAGGAGCAGGCCCGTGGTGTCCCTGTCCAGCCGCCCGACGGGGAAAAGCCCGAGCCTGCGTATATCCGGCGGCAGCAAATCGAGGACAGTGCTCACGCGCCTGTCCTTCGTCGCCGTGAGGGTATCCGGCGGCTTATCGAGCATGAAATAGTGGAAGCGGCTGTAGAACAGCGGCTCCCCGTCTATAGTGACGCGCTGGGTCTCCGCGTCCACCTTGGCGTCCGGCGCGGAGACGGGGATTCCGTCCACCGCCGCCCTGCCGTCGCGGATTAGGCCGTGCGCGTCACTGCGTGTATAGCGGCCTGTATCGGCCAGCAGCTTATCAAGTCTTATCATCATTTTCCGATTATAACATAAACCCCGCAGGATTAGAATATATTTTACACGGAGGGATGTCCAATGCTTATTCGCAGCAAAAGGTTTACGAAAAAAACCGCCGTCTATATAATCATTGCGGCGGCGGTTCTGTCAGCGGCGCTCGTTTTGATATTGGCGGAGCCTGCCGACGGCGACATGGGTGCGACGGCGGGGCGCGTGGCGTACCTCTCACGCCTCGGCTGGGAGGCGGAGCCGGAGAGCGAGACGCGGGAGGTGATAGTCCTGCCGCGCGAGCTTGAGGGCGTCATGGCGCAATACAACGAGCTTCAGAGGGGCCAAGGCTTTGACCTCGCGCCATACTGCGGAATGCAATGCATTCTCTATACCTATAACATCACAAATTACCCGAACGGCGACGCCGGGGTGACGGCGCAGCTCTTTATCTGCGGCACCAAGGTCATTGCCGGCGACATACACTCCCCCGCCCTTGACGGCTTCATGCACGGGCTGAAGCAGCAGCGGCCTTAATGCGCGATTTAATCGGAGACGCATGTTCTTTGGGGCGCAAAAAAGACAAGCGGAAGCCGCTTGTCTTTTTTTGTGAGGGGAAGCCCCTGTATGCTATTATTCGTTGATGCCGATGACGACGCCGGAGCCGACGGTACGGCCGCCCTCGCGGATAGCGAAGCGGAGGCCTTTTTCGATGGCAATCGGGGTGATCAGATCGACGTCCATGTCGATGTTGTCGCCGGGCATGCACATCTCGACGCCCTCAGGCAGCTCGATGACGCCGGTAACGTCGGTGGTACGGAAGTAGAACTGGGGGCGATAGTTGTTGAAAAACGGGGTGTGACGTCCGCCCTCGTCCTTGGACAGGACGTAGACCTGGCCCTTGAACTTGGTGTGGGGGTGAATGGACTTCGGAGCGGCGAGAACCTGTCCGCGCTCGACGTCCTTCTTCGCGATGCCGCGAAGCAGGCAGCCCACGTTGTCGCCGGCTTCGGCGTACTCGAGGGTCTTGTGGAACATCTCGGTGCCGGTGACGACGGACTCAAGGGTGTCCTTGATGCCGACGATTTCGACCTTGTCGCCGATTTTGACCTTGCCGCGCTCGACACGTCCGGTGGTGACGGTGCCGCGTCCGGTGATGGTGAAGACGTCCTCGATGGGCATGAGGAAGGGCATGTCGGCCTTGCGCTCGGGGGTGGCAATCCACTCGTCAACCGCGTTCATAAGCTCCCAGATGCACTCGTAGTCGGGGGCGTGAATGTCGGTGGAGTCGCAGGTCAGAGCGTTCAGGGCGGAACCCTTGATGATGGGGGTATCGTCGCCGGGGAAATCGTACTTGCTGAGCAGCTCGCGGACTTCCATCTCGACAAGCTCAAGAAGCTCGGGATCGTCGACCTGGTCGCACTTGTTCAGGAATACGATGACATAGGGCACGTTGACCTGACGGGCCAGCAGCAGGTGCTCGCGGGTCTGGGCCATGGGGCCGTCGGATGCAGCGATGACAAGGATAGCTCCGTCCATCTGCGCGGCGCCGGTAATCATGTTTTTGATATAGTCGGCGTGGCCCGGGCAGTCAACGTGGGCGTAGTGGCGGGTGGCAGTCTGATACTCAACGTGGGAAGTGTTTATCGTGATGCCGCGGGCGCGCTCCTCGGGAGCCTTGTCGATCTGGTCATAAGCGGTGTAGGTGGCTGCGGTGGGGTCAGCCATGTTAAGAACCTTGGTGATGGCTGCGGTAAGGGTGGTCTTGCCGTGGTCGATGTGGCCAATGGTGCCAATATTTACGTGGGGCTTGGTGCGGTTAAACATCTGCTTTGCCATTTTGATATCCTCCTCAATAATATAAGTTGATATATGGGTTTATTCTTCTTGTTATTTGGATGCGGCGCCGGTTCCCCGGGCACCGATTATCGCTTCGCGCAGGGACTTGGGCAGCTCGACATAGTGGCTCGGCTCCATGCTGTAGCTCGCGCGGCCCTGCGTCTTGGAACGCAGTGCGGTGGAGTAGCCGAACATGGTGGAGAGAGGCACACTTGCTGTGACGATTGCAACGCCGTTGCGGATGTCGGTGTCGTTTATCTGACCGCGCCTGCCGTTCAGGTCGCCCATGACGTCGCCGACGTAATCCTCCGGCGAGGTCACCATGACCTTCATGATAGGCTCGAGCAGGGTCGGCGACGCCTTTTGCATTGCTTCCTTGAACGCCATGCTGCCGCAGATTTTGAAGGCAAGCTCCGAGGAGTCAACCTCGTGGAAGGAGCCGTAAATGAGGCTGACCTTGACGTCCACGACCTGATATCCGCCGAGAATGCCGGCGCTCATTGCGCCCCTGATGCCCTGGTCCACGCTGGGGATATATTCCTTGGGTATGACGCCGCCCGTGATTTTGTCCACAAACTCGTAGCCCTTGCCGGACTCGTTCGGCTCGATTGTGAGCTTGACGTGGGCAAACTGGCCGTGTCCGCCGGTCTGACGGACGTACCTTGTGTCAACGGTGGCGGTCTGCGTAACGGTTTCCTTGTAGGAGACCTGGGGCTTGCCGACGTTCGCCTCGACCTTGAACTCCCGAAGGAGCCTGTCAACGATTATCTCAAGGTGAAGCTCGCCCATGCCGGCGATGATGGTTTGGCCCGAATCCTCGTCCGTCCAGGTTCTGAAGGTGGGGTCCTCCTCGGCAAGTCTGCTGAGGGCTATGCCCATTTTCTCCTGACCGGCCTTGGTCTTGGGCTCTATCGCAACGTTGATGACGGGCTCGGGGAATTCCATGGACTCAAGCACTATGGGGCGCTTTTCGTCGCAGAGCGTGTCACCTGTTGTGGTGTTTTTGAGGCCGACGGCGGCGGCAATGTCGCCCGAATATGCGGTGTCCAAATCCTCGCGGTGGTTGGCGTGCATCTGGAGTATTCTTCCGAGACGCTCGCGCTGACCCTTTGAGGAGTTCAGGACCGACTCGCCGGCCTTGACCGAGCCCGAATAGACGCGGAAGAATGCCAGCTTGCCGACAAAGGGGTCGGACATTATCTTGAAGGCCAAAGCCGAAAACGGCTCGTCGTCTGACGGTGCGCGGGTAATGATTTCGTCCGTCTTGGGGTCTTTTCCCTCCATCGGAGGGACATCCAACGGTGACGGCATGTAGTCAACGATGGCGTCCAGAAGCTTCTGCACTCCCTTGTTCCTGTATGACGTGCCGCAGGTCACCGGGACCATTTTCACGGAAACCGTCGCCTTGCGTATGGCTGTGCGGATCATATCGGCGGGGACTTCCTTGCCCTCTAAATAGAGCTCCATAATCTCGTCGTCGAAATCGGATATCGCCTCGAGCATCTTCTGACGGTATTCCTTGGCGATTTCGAGCATGTCGGCGGGAATTTCTTCCACACGCATGTCCTGACCAAGGTCATCGTAGTAGAGGTCGGCGTCCATATCAACGAGGTCGATGATGCCGCGGAAGTCTGCCTCAGCTCCGATGGGGAGCTGAATGGGGACCGCGTTCGCCTTCAGTCTGTCGTGAACCATGTCAACCACGTTGAAGAAGTCCGCGCCCATGATGTCCATCTTGTTGACGTATATCATGCGGGGGACGTTGTAGTGGTCGGCCTGACGCCAAACCGTCTCGGACTGCGGTTCCACTCCGCCTTTGGCGCAGAGCACGGTGACGCAGCCGTCAAGGACGCGCAGGCTGCGCTCCACTTCAACAGTGAAGTCCACATGTCCCGGCGTGTCGATGATGTTGATGCGGCGATTCTTCCAGTGGCAGGTGGTGGCGGCGGAGGTTATTGTGATTCCGCGCTCCTGCTCCTGCGCCATCCAGTCCATGGTGGCGTTGCCGTCATGGGTTTCGCCGATTCTGTAGTTGACGCCCGTGTAGAATAAAATTCGCTCGGTCGTCGTAGTTTTACCGGCGTCAATGTGCGCCATGATGCCGATATTTCTTGTGTTTTCAAGGGAATACTCTCTGGGCATAAAACTGCTCCTAAACTCTTACCATCTAAAGTGCGCGAAGGCCTTGTTGGACTCGGCCATCTTGTGTGTATCCTCGCGCTTCTTTACGGCGGCGCCGAGGCTGTTGTTTGCATCCATGATTTCTCCTGCCAGGCGCTCCTTCATGGTTTTTTCGCCGCGCTTGCGCGCATAAGACGTCAGCCAGCGAAGGCCGAGTGTCTGACGGCGCTCGGGGCGAACCTCGATAGGAACCTGATAGGTCGAGCCGCCCACGCGGCGGGCCTTGACCTCTAAGCTGGGCATGATGTTGTTCATGGCCTCCGTGAAGGCTTCCAGCGGGTCTTTGCCGGTTTTTTCCTTAATTATGTCGAAAGCGTCATAGACGACCTTCTGTGCCACGCCCTTTTTGCCGTCCAGCATTATGCTGTTTACGAGCTTAGTGACGAGAGCACTGTTATATATAGGATCCGGCAGTACTTCTCTTGTGGGAACGTTACCTCTTCTGGGCACTATACTTCCCTCCTTCATCAAAAAAATGACTTCATCGGTACTCGGGGAATTATTGGTTGCCGCAGTCGCTTTGGCGCTTGCGGGCCGTAATTCCACGTTGCGCCCCGGGTTTATATCATATATAAACAACAGGGCTGATTCTGTTGCGGGTGTAGTTTACTTCTTTCCCTTTGCGGCAACTGCTTTGCCGGCCTTGGGACGCTTTGCACCGTACTTGGAGCGGGCCTGCATACGTCCTGTGACGCCCTGCGTATCGAGGGTGCCGCGGATGATATGGTAGCGAACGCCCGGAAGGTCCTTGACACGACCGCCGCGAATCATTACCACGCTGTGCTCCTGAAGGTTGTGGCCTACGCCGGGGATATAGGCTGTGACCTCATAGCCGTTCGTAAGACGCACACGGGCGATTTTACGGAGAGCCGAGTTCGGCTTTTTGGGGGTTGAGGTACGGACTGCTGTGCAAACACCGCGCTTTTGCGGGGACGACAGGTCTGTCTCGCAATTCTTGATAGTGTTGAGACCCTTCTGCATCGCCGGGGAAGCGGATTTGTAGGTGGTCTTTACCCTGCCCTTTCTCACCAGTTGGTTAAAAGTAGGCATGATTTTCCTCCTTTCCTGAAAAATTATATTTTGCCGGAAAACCGAGGTCTGCCGGTAAAAAACGGTATAAGGGCATAACTATGCCCACGCGAATTGATATTTTAGCATATTGCACAATATTAGTCAAGATTTTTTTCGCTCTGCGAGGGGCAGGCCCCTCGCAGAGTATTTTGATTAAAGTGCGTTTGACCTGTTAACGAGCACGGAGAGGTCGACGTATTCGTCCGTGTTGGAGTCGATTTCCTCATCCGTCTCGGATTCGAAGTCTCTGTACATGGCGAGGCCGGAGCCCGCGGGGATGAGCTTGCCGATTATGACGTTCTCCTTGAGGCCGACGAGATGGTCCACCTTGCCCTTGATGGCGGCGTCGGTAAGAACCTTTGTCGTCTCCTGGAAGGAGGCGGCGGAGAGGAAGCTCTCCGTGGAGAGGGAGGCCTTTGTGATGCCCATGAGCAGCTGGGTGTAGGTGGCGGGGAGCAGCTCCGAGCCGTCCTCGGCCTTTTCGCCCTCGGCTATGCGCTCGGCGATGAGGCGGTTTGCCGCCTTTACGACGGAGATGTCGATGGTGGCGCCGGAGAGCAGGCCGCTTGCGCCGGCTTCCTCGATGCGAACCTTGCGCATCATTTGGCGGACTATTACCTCGATATGCTTGTCGTTGATGTCAACGCCCTGCTGGCGGTAGACCTTCTGGACTTCCTGAACGAGGTAGTTGCGCACGCCGGGACGGCCGAACTCGTCGTCGTCTATGCCGCGGATGCGGAGGACGTCGTGGGGATTGAGAGCGCCTGCGGTAAGCTCCTGACCCTGATCGACATGGTCGCCGTTTACAACGAGGATGCCGGAGGAATACGGGGCGGTATAGACTCTTACCTCGCCGTCCGAATCACTCGTGACGTTGATGGCGTAGATGGCGTTTTTCTTTGTTTCCTCAACGGTGACAACGCCGCTGACCTCGGAGAGGACAGCCATTTTCTTGGGCTTGCGCGCCTCGAAAAGCTCCTCGACGCGGGGAAGACCCTGAGTAATATCGTCTCCGGCGACGCCGCCGGTATGGAAGGTACGCATTGTGAGCTGGGTGCCCGGCTCGCCTATGGACTGAGCCGCTATGACGCCGACTGCCTCGCCGGGGTTTACGAGGTGTCCGACGGCAAGGTTCACGCCGTAGCACTTGGAGCAGACGCCGCTGATTGCCTCGCAGCCCAAGACGCTGCGGATGACGACCTTGTGGATGCCGTGGGCTTCCATGACCTTTGCGTCCTCGGGCATGAACATGTGGTCCGCGTCGAATATGATTTCGCCCGTGGCGGGGTCCGAGACGGGGTGGGAGGGATATCTGCCGTGAATGCTCTCGCCGAAGGACTGGACTTCTTGACCCTTTTCGAAGATGGCGGAGGCAAGCACGCCCTCGGTGGTGTGGCAGTCAATCTCGCGAATGATGACGTCCTGAGAGACGTCAACGAGACGGCGGGTGAGGTAGCCGGAGTCGGCGGTACGGAGGGCGGTATCGGCGAGTCCCTTACGCGCGCCTCGGCTGGAGATGAAGTATTCAAGGACGGACAGACCTTCACGGAAGTTTGCCTTGATGGGGATTTCGATGGTCTTACCGGCGGTATTTGCCATCAGGCCTCGCATACCTGCGAGCTGACGAATTTGGTTCATGGAGCCGCGGGCGCCGGAGTTTGCCATCATATATATTGGGTTATATTCGCTCAGGCAGTTTTGAAGTGCGCCGGTGACGTCCTTGGTGGTCTGCTCCCACTCGTCAACGACGAGGCGGTAGCGCTCGTTGTTTGTGATGAAGCCGCGCTTGTACTGGCGTTCTATATCGACGACCTTGTGCTCGGTGGTGGCTATGAGAGCCTTCTTCGCGTCCGGCACGGTCATATCGGCGATGGAGATGGTGATTGCGCCCTTGGTGGAATATTCGAAGCCGAGCGCCTTGATGTTGTCCAGCACCTCCGCGGAGATGGTGAAGCCGTATTTCTTGATGCAGCGGTCGATGATATCGCCAAGCTGCTTTTTGCCGACTTGGAAGCCTATCTCGTGGTCGAAGGCGCGCTCGGGGTCTGTGCGGTCGACATAGCCGAGGTCCTGCGGTATCGGCTCGTTGAAGATGATGCGGCCGACCGTCGTGCGGATGAGCTTATGCGCCGGGACGCCGTCCACGGTTTTCTCGATGCGAACCATGATGGGGGCGTGAAGTCCGATTACGCCGGAGGTATATGCCATGACTGCCTCGGACGGGGTGGCGTAGGCGTGCACGGGGCGGTATTCCGCCTCTTTTTTGCCTTCTTTTTTTGCTGCGGCGTTGGCGGCGAGGAAATCGTCGGCATCCACTATTTCGTTGGCGGGGAGGTCGGTTTCGCCGGAATCGCTGACATATACCGTCTCCGCTCCGCGCTCGGCCTTGCCCATTCGAAGATAGGTGAGGTAATAGGAGCCAAGAATCATATCCTGTGTCGGGACGGTGACGGGGTGTCCGTCCTGCGGGCGGAGGAGGTTATTTGCAGAGAGCATGAGGATACGCGCCTCTGCCTGAGCCTCGGAGGAGAGCGGCAGATGTATTGCCATCTGGTCGCCGTCGAAGTCGGCGTTATATGCGGTGCAGACGAGCGGGTGCAGGCGCAGGGCGTGGCCCTCGACGAGTATCGGCTCGAACGCCTGTATGCCGAGTCTGTGCAGCGTCGGCGCGCGGTTGAGGAGAACGGGGTGTTCCTTAATCACAACGTCCAGCGCGTCCCAAACCTCGTTGCGCTGCTTATCCACCATTTTCTTGGCGGACTTGATGTTGTTGGCTACGCCGTCCTCAACGAGCTTCTTCATGACGAAGGGGCGGAACAGCTCGACTGCCATTTCCTTGGGCACGCCGCACTGGAATATCTTCAGGTCGGGGCCGACGACGATGACGGAGCGTCCGGAATAGTCAACACGCTTGCCAAGAAGGTTTTGGCGGAAGCGCCCCTGCTTGCCCTTGAGCATATCGCTGAGGGACTTGAGTGCGCGGGAATTTGCGCCCGTGACAGCGCGGCCGCGGCGGCCGTTGTCGATGAGGGCGTCCACCGCCTCCTGGAGCATACGCTTTTCGTTCCTGACGATAATGTCGGGGGCGTTGAGCTGCATGAGGCGCTTAAGGCGGTTGTTGCGGTTTATGACGCGGCGGTAGAGGTCGTTCAGGTCGGAGGTGGCAAAGCGCCCGCCGTCAAGCTGAACCATGGGGCGAATTTCCGGCGGGATAACCGGCAGAACGTCGATTATCATCCATTCGGGCTTGTTGCCGCTTGCACGGAAGGCCTCGACAACCTCAAGGCGCTTGACGAGCTTGGCCTTTTTCTGACCGCTCGCAGTCTCAAGCTCGGTGCGGAGCCGCTCGGACATTTCCTCGCAGTCGATTTGGTGCAGGAGCTTTTTTATTGCCTCCGCGCCCATGCCGGCCTCGAAATCGCTCTCGTACTTCTCGCGCAGGTCGCGGTATTCGCGCTCGGAGAGTATTTGGCATTTTTCGAGGGGGGTGCTGCCCGGGTCGGTGACTATATAGGAGGCAAAGTAGAGGACTTTTTCCAAAATGCGGGGGGTGAGGTCAAGAAGCAGGCCCATGCGGGAGGGTATGCCCTTGAAGTACCAAATGTGGGACACGGGCGCGGCAAGCTCGATATGGCCCATGCGCTCGCGGCGAACCTTGGACTTTGTGACCTCGACGCCGCAGCGGTCGCAGATTTTGCCTTTGTAGCGGATTTTCTTGTATTTACCGCAGTGGCACTCCCAGTCCTTGCTCGGCCCAAATATCTTTTCGCAGAAAAGGCCGTCCCGCTCGGGCTTGAGTGTGCGGTAGTTGATGGTCTCCGGCTTTTTGACCTCGCCGAAGGACCATGACATTATCATTTCGGGGGAGGCTATTCCAATCTGAATGGCTTCAAATGGTGTGTAACTCATGCTTATTCCTCCTCCTTAAGATCGTCAATGGGGAAATCGTCGGCGACCTCGTCGTCGTCATCCTCGAGCAGCTCGGGAAGCTCCAGCTCATCCTCGGGCACGTCCTCGATTATGAAGCCGGAGGATTCGATTTCGCGTTCATCGGCGCGGTAATCGTCCTTGATGCCGGGGATATAGTCGTCCTCTTCGTCGTCGTGCAGCTCGATTTCCGCGCCGTCCTTGTCGAGGATGCGCACGTCGAGGCAGAGGGACTGCAGCTCCTTGACCAAAACCTTGAAGGATTCCGGCACGCCGGGCTGCGGGATATTGTGACCCTTGACTATCGCCTCGTAGGTGCGGACACGGCCTGTGACGTCGTCCGACTTGACGGTGAGAATTTCCTGAAGGGTATAGGCTGCGCCGTATGCCTCGAGCGCCCAAACTTCCATCTCTCCGAAGCGCTGGCCGCCGAACTGGGCCTTGCCGCCCAAGGGCTGCTGCGTGACGAGGGAATAGGGGCCTGTGGAACGGGCGTGTATTTTGTCGTCCACAAGATGGTGGAGCTTTAGGAAGTAGACATAGCCGACGGTGACGTCGTTATCGAAGGCCTCGCCCGTGCGTCCGTCGTAGAGGACGCTCTTGCCGTCCTCGCGCAGACCGGCAAGCTTGAGGGTTTCGCCTATCGTCTTCTCGTTCGCGCCGTTGAAGATGGGGGTGGCGACCTTCCAACCGAGAGCCTGAGCCGCATAGCCCAAGTGGACCTCGAGCACCTGTCCGATATTCATACGGGAGGGGACGCCCAGCGGGTTCAGGACTATGTCGAGCGGGGTTCCGTCCGGCAGATATGGCATATCCTCACGCGGGAGTATGCGGGAGACGACGCCCTTGTTGCCGTGGCGTCCCGCCATTTTGTCGCCGACGCTTATTTTGCGCTTTTGGGCGATATAGACGCGGACGACCTGATTGACGCCGGGGGACATATCGTCGCCGTTGTCGCGGGTGAAGACCTTGACGTCGACAATTATGCCGTTTTCGCCGTGGGGAACCTTGAGTGAGGTGTCGCGGACCTCGCGTGCCTTTTCGCCGAATATGGCGCGCAGCAGGCGCTCCTCGGCGGTGAGGTCGGTTTCGCCCTTGGGCGTGACCTTGCCGACAAGAATGTCGCCGCTTCTGACCTCGGCGCCGACGCAGATTATGCCGCGGCTGTCAAGGTATTTGAGGGCATCGTCGCCGACGCCGGGTATGTCGCGGGTGATTTCCTCGGGGCCGAGCTTGGTGTCGCGCGCGTCGCACTCGTATTCCTCGACGTGGATGGAGGTATAGACGTCCTCCACGACAAGGCGCTCGCTTATAAGGACGGCGTCCTCGTAGTTGTAGCCTTCCCAGGTCATGAAGCCGACAAGCACGTTCTTGCCGAGGGCAATCTCGCCGTTTGAGGTGGAGGGGCCGTCCGCTATGACGTCGCCTTCCTTGACGCGCTCGCCGGCGTCGACTATCGGGCGCTGGTTGTCGCAGGTGCCTTGGTTGGAGCGGGCGAATTTGATGAGCTTATAGTTTGTAATCTCGCCGCTGTCGTAGCGGATTACGATGTTGGTGGCGGAGACGCTCTCGACGATTCCGTCGCCCTCGGCGACCACGGTGACGCTTGAGTCAACGGCGCATTTGTGCTCTATGCCGGTGGCGACTATAGGTGTCTCGGTGGTGAGCAGGGGGACGGCCTGACGCTGCATGTTCGCGCCCATCAGAGCACGGTTGGCGTCGTCGTTCTCAAGGAAGGGTATCATGGCGGTGGCTATGGAGACCATCATGCGGGGGGAGATGTCGATATAGTCCACAAGCTCGCGGTCTACCTCGATGATTTCGTCTCTGTGGCGGCAGGTGATACGGGCGTTTTTGAGGCAGCCGTTTTCGTCAACCGGCTCCGTCGCCTGCGCGATTATATAGTTGTCCTCCACGTCGGCGGTCATGTATTCGATTTCCTCGGTCAGGCGGCAGCTGCCCTTTTCGATTTTGCGGAAGGGCGTGATGAGGAAGCCGTATTTGTTGATGCGCGCGTAGGAGGCGAGATAGCTGATAAGTCCGATGTTCGGGCCTTCGGGGGTCTCTATGGGGCAGAGACGGCCGTAATGGCTGTAGTGGACGTCTCGCACGTCGAAGCTGGCGCGCTCGCGGGAGAGGCCGCCGGGCCCGAGGGCGGAGATGCGGCGCTTATGCGTAAGCTCTGCGAGGGGGTTTGTCTGGTCCATGAACTGCGACAGCGGCGAGGAGCCGAAGAATTCCTTGATTGCCGCCGTCACGGGACGGATATTGATGAGGCTCTGCGGCGTGACAATGTCGAGGTCCTGAAGCGTCATGCGCTCGCGGATGACACGCTCCATGCGCGAGAAGCCGATGCGGAACTGGTTTTGAAGGAGCTCGCCGACACTGCGGACGCGGCGGTTGCCAAGGTGGTCGATATCGTCCGGCTCGCCCACGCCGTGGTAGAGGCAGCAGATATAGTTGACGGAGGCAAATATGTCGTCCGCAATTATGTGCTTGGGTATGAGGACGTCGATATTCTCGCGTATTGCGTCCTTGAGAGCCTCGCCCTGATATTCTGCCATGAGACGGCGCAGAATAATGAGGCGAACCTTCTCGTCCACTCCGCAGTCGGCGGGGTCGAAGTCCACAAAGCGGGACATATCCACCATGCCGTTGGAGAAGACGCGGACGTTCGTGCCGTTGCACTTTATGACGGCGTCAATGACTCCGCTCGCTTCGATTTCCTGTGCCTTCTCGCGGGAGATTATCTCGCCGGCGTCGGCGATGATTTCGCCCGTCATGGGGTCGGCTATAGGCATGACAAGCTCATGTCCGGCGATACGACGGGCAAGAGCAAGCTTTTTGTTGAATTTGTAGCGGCCGACGGAGAAAAGGTCATAGCGGCGGCGGTCAAAGAACAGACCGTCCAGCAGGGTCTCGGAGCTGTCCACCGTGGGGGGGTCGCCGGGACGGAGCTTGCGGTATACTTCCAAAAGGGCGTCCTCTCTCGTGATGAGGGTGTCCTTTTCGAGGGTGGTGACAATAAGCTCGCTGTTGCCGAAGACTTCCTTGAGCTGCTCGGAGGTGACGCAGCCGGCGACGGTATCCTGGACGCAGGAAAGCCATGTGTAGGGCTTGTCCGCGACATAGTTTCCCATGGCCTTGAGGAACAGGGTCACTGGCAGCTTGCGGTTTTTGTCGATGCGGACAAAGAAAAGGTCGTTGCCGTCCGTCTCGTATTCGAGCCAGGCGCCGTGATAGGGTATCACGGTGGCACCATAGGTGGAGCTCATGGTCTTGTCGGTTTTTTTGTCGTAGTAGACGCCCGGGCTGCGGACGATTTGGGAGACAATGACGCGCTCCGCGCCGTTTATGACGAAGGTTCCGCCCGGAGTCATGAGCGGGAAGTCGCCCATGAAAATCTCCTGCTCCTTGATCTCCTCCGTCTCCTTGTTGCGGAGTCGGACGCTGACCTTGAGCGGCGCGGCGTAGGTGGTGTCGCGCGCCTTGCACTCCTCGATGGAATACTTGGGCCTCTCCTCCATGGTATAGTCCACAAAGCTAAGCTCAAGATTGCCCGAGTAGTCCGTGACGGCGTCCACGTCTCTGAAGACCTCGCGCAGACCCTCGGTCAAAAACCACCGATAGGAATTCTTTTGAACCTCCAAAAGGTTCGGCATTTCCTGAACCTCCTGAGTTCTTGCAAAGCTCTTTCTGACGGTCTTTCCGTACTGAATGTCCTTTGGCATCGATACACGCTCCTTATGGTATTTCGCTGTGTACACCCGGCGGGGTTGTCATGAATTTATGTGTCGCTATTGCAATTCGGGGGATTTGCGGTATAATGAAATTGCAAAAGAGAATGGATAACTGTGCCTTTATAGGGGACAAAGCAAGTTATTATATCATCTAAATTCTCGCAATGTCAAGACAAATTTTGTAAACATTTACTATTTTGGCGGGAGTATGCAACTCCGGCCGTTTTTTTGTAGAAACAGCCTAACGGGAGGGCCTTGCATGGACTCGAGAGTGGTTATTATTCTACTGGCGGAGGCGGTTTTTTGTCTCCTCCTGCTTTATTTTGAGGGACTCCTCAAAAAACCCGAGCATATCATAATTTCCGCCGTTTTAATTGTCGCGGCCTTTGGCATCCGCTATGCCTGCCTCGGCCATGTGACGCATGACTACACCGATTTTCTCTCAAAGTGGGTGCAGTTTTTCCGCGAGAACGGCGGGTTTGCGGCGCTGTCTCGCCCCATCGGCAACTACAACGTGCCCTACCTCTACTTCCTTGCGCTCTTTTCCTATTCGGAAATAAGCGACCTCTACCTTATTAAATTGCTCTCCGTGTTTTTCGACATTATTCTTGCCTGGGCCTGCACGAGGCTCGCTTGGCATTTTGTCAAGGACAGGGGGCGTCTGCTGTTTTGCTTTTTCGGCGTGCTGTTCCTGCCGACCGTCATCTTAAACGGCGCGTATTGGGGACAGTGCGACAGCATATATGCCGCCTTTGCCGTGCTCTCCGTCTACCTCGCGCTTGAGAGACAGCCGGAGCTTGCCATGGTGTCAATCGCCGTCTCCTTTGCCTTCAAGCTGCAGGCGGTCTTTATAATGCCGCTGTTCGTTGTATTTTGGCTGACTGGGCGGATAAAGCTCCCGCATTTTCTGCTCTTTCCGCTCACCTATCTCGCGCTTGTCCTCCCCGCCGTCGTCGCGGGGCGTCCGCTTTGGGACACCGTCACCCTCTATTTCTCGCAGATGGGCAGCGTGGGCGGGGGACTGAACTACAACTCGCCCTCTATCTTCGCCTTTGTGCGCGGCGACCTGAACCCCGAGCTGTGCTCGGTGCTCGGCGTGCTCGCGGCGGCGCTGTTTGTCGTGCTCGTTTTTATCCTGTTCCGCAGCAGGCGCAGCCGCGCCTCCGATACGACGCTGCTTGCGGCCGCCCTGCTTTTCGCCGTCGCCGTGCCATTTTTGCTGCCGCATATGCACGACAGATATTTCTTCGTGGCGGATATCCTGTCCCTTTGCTTTGCCGTGGCGTTTCCGCAGTATTTCATCCTGCCGCTGCTCATCCAATTTGCATCCTTTAACAGCTATTACGCCTACCTGCGCGGGAGCTATCTGCTCTACATGCCCTATGGCGCTTGGGCGATGCTTCTTGCCATCGCCCTGCTCCTCATTTTTGTCTCCGTCCAGCTCCGCGACGCCCACCCAAGAAGAATGTAAAATAACCCCGTCGCACCCAAGCGGCGCGACGAGGTTCATATGTCAAAATAAAAAGGGGGCGAAAGCCCCCTGTTTATTTTGAATCCCCGCCGCAATTCAGTCCGAGGGGGCTTTCTCGGTGCCGTATAGCAGGACCATTTCCTGCTCGTTTGACCAATTGATTGCGAGCGCGTCCACTTGCAGGTGCAGCTTGCCGTCCTCGCTGACAATCTCAAGATTGTCGGTGTCGCCGCGCTTGATGCGCTCGATTAGGCAGGTCTCGCAGGGCTCGCTTTGGCCTCCGCGCAGTGTGCTGAAGCAGAAGGCGCCGGGCTGGGCGTCCGGGAGCAGCTCGCGCATTTTTTTGTTTGCATACACGAGCGCGTGCGTGAGCGGATTGACGACGGAGATATAGTCCGGGAGCACGTCCAAAATTTCAAGCCTTGTCTTGAGGTTCGCGAGCACTGTCGCTTTTGTCTTTTCCTTGAACAGGAAGACGCCGAGGACCTTTGCGAGGAAGGTGAGCTTTTCTATCTCCTCCGAGGTCCAGATTCTGTAGTCGGTGCACTCGTCAAAGCCGATGAAGCCGCAGATTCTGTCGTCATTCGTGATGGTAACCTTCAGTGTGGACAGTACGCCCTTGGATTCCAATACACGCCGCAGATAGTTCGGCAGCTCGCGAACGTCGTTGCAGTAGAGCAGCCCGTCCTCGTCAAAGCTGTCCATCACGGAGTCGCGCCCCGCCGCGATGCTGAGATTTTGCAGCGTGTCAATCTTGGAGGCGATACCCTCGCTGCACCACTCGTAGATGTTGCTTGTCGTGAGATTTTCGTAGTCGTTTTCAAAGATGGAAACACGGCTGACGCGGTATTCCTGACCGATTGCGGCGAGCGCCATATTGATGCTGACGCCGAAATCCCTCGAGGTATAGAGCAGCTCAAAAATCTGTGATTCCATGCTGTGGGCGGATTGCAGCTTTCGCAATTCCTCGTCGTTCGTCCTGCCGCAGCCGATGGGGTAGCTATCGGAGGCGTCGTCACGGTAGAGGATGAATCTGTCCTTGCCGTTTTGCTTTGCCTGATAGAGCGCGGCGTCCGCCTTGCGGTAAAGCGCCTCGAATTTCTCGCAGCCGCCGTCAATCATGATTATGCCGATGCTGCAGGAGATTCTGTAGTCGCCCTTTTCGCCGGTGTAGGTCTGACGGAAGGCACCCGCCAGCTCCGCCGCCTTTTTAAGGACGCTGCTGCTGTCCGACACGCTTTTCATGAGGATTGCGAATTCGTCCCCGCCCATGCGCCCGACGATATCGTTGTTGCGGAAAAGATTCTTGAGCTTCGTGCCCATTTCTATCAGAACGAGGTCGCCGAAGACGTGGCCCAGCGTGTCGTTTATGCCCTTGAAGTCGTCAATGTCGATGACTATCAGGGCGTGGCGTCCGTTGGGATTGTCTGTCAGAATTTTGTCCGCGAGCGTCGCCATGGCGATTTTGTTGTACAGCCCCGTCATGGGGTCCGTCTGAACCTTGCTCTCCAAAATCTCTGCCTGTTTTTTGATGTCGTTTATATCGGACATGAAGCCGATAAGCCGCGTCGGCTCGCCAAATTCGTCTAAATTCAGGCTGAGGTCTATTCTGCACCAGATATAGCTGCCGTCAAGCCTGCGCATTCGCGCCTCGTAGCTCGCGGTTTTGTTTTTTACCAAAAGCTCCATGCTCATATTTGCCGCCGCGCGGTCATCGGGATGGAAAAAGTATTTCGTCACGCCTTCGACAAATTCATCGAAGGGCAGGCCGGAAAACGCGCGCGTGTCCTCCAAAAGCTTTTCGGAGGAGATGCCGAATATCCGCTCCGCATTCTCGAAATGTGTATAGATTTGTCTTTTGAGGTCTACCTCAAACAGGGCGCCGCTTGAGGCGTTGATGGCGACGGAGAAGCGGTTTTCGCTCATCCGCAGCTCCTCCTCCTGCTGCTTTATTACGCTTATATCGGTTATGATGCTGTGGTTATGTAAACCTGTTTCGTCCTCGACAAGATAGCCGTTGTCCATGACCCAAATGAGGGAGCCGTCCTTTTTGCGGATTCTGTAGGGCATACGGTAGGTTTTGCCGACCTTGAGCTGCTCGAGATATATGTCGAACACGGGCTTGCGATCCTCGTCCAATATGACGTCAAGGTATCTGCCCTGATAGGTGTTTTGGATATCCTCGAGCGTGTAGCCCGTCATATCGGTAAAGCCGGAGCTGACATAGGTCGCTATTGTCTCCTCGGCGGCCAGGGCGTGGTCGGCTACAATCATGCCGCCGTTGATATGTGAGAGCAGGGACTGATATTTTTGGTTTGCGAGCAGCAGCTCTTTGTTGTGGCGGCGATTGCCGGCTATAATCCAAGCCAAGAGCAGCAGACCCACCACGGCAAGGGAGGCGACAAGCTCGAGTACAATGCGGTTTGTCGCTTTTTCCTGCTGGAGCATCAGCGTGTCCGAGGCTATGCTGAAGGTATACCAGCCGTTTATGTCGGAGGGGATAAAGCTCACAAAGCGCCGCTCGCCCTTGTAGGTGAAGGTAAAGCTGCCGCTGCCGCCCTTCTCCACGGTGGCCTTCAGCTCATTGATGGAGTAGTCGACGAAGTCGGTTTTTTCAAAGAAGGAAAAGAGGTTTTTCCCGTCGGCAAGCCTGTCCATATGCTGGCTTGCGAGAATTATTTTCCCGTCCGGCGAGACGACAAAGCCGTAGCCCTCGCTGTAGTAGGTGAAGTTAAGAAGCTGTGCGCCGGCCGTGTCGAGCGGATATACACCGAAAAGCACGCCGATGGTCTCGCTGTCATTTTGAATCGGCACGGCTATGATGATGCTTTCCTTTCCGTTCACAACGGAGGTCAGCGGGTCGCTGATGTTGGTTTCGCCGCGCATGGCGCGCTTGAAGTATTCGCGCTCGGAGATGTTTATGGAGACGCCGTCGTTCGCGCAGGTCATGCCGTCGGCTGTGGCGACAACCACGCGCTCGAAGTCGCCGTCGTCCACCGCATTTTGCAAAATGTCCATAATGTCCTGCTTTGACGGCTCATTCATCTCCACAAGGCCGCCCGCCAGGACATTCATCGTTTTTATATTGTAGGAGATGCGGTCCAAAAATGACTTGTTGTAATCAATCGAAACATCGGACAGGGTTCTGTATATTTCTTTTGTCAGCTCATGCTGCAATTGGAGAGAGAAGTCCCATATCGTCGCCGCTGTGATAACTACGGCGAGTAATGCGCAAAATATCTTGACTATGACTTTTTTGTATTTCACAGAAATCCCCCTTCCGCTTTTTATATATTTAGTTAGTATATCCTCGATTTTCGTCAAAGTCAACGCCGCCGGAAACATATACGCAAATTACGCCGTATTTATCAAAAGAAAAATACCCGCGTGCCGGGCACGCGGGTATTTGGTTGATTTATCGGCGGCTGTTTTATGCCGTTACAGCTCCTTGTTTTTGAATATGCGGCAGGAGACTTTGTAGGAGACGCACATTGCGGCGGCTGTCAGGATGGGCAGCATTATCGCCGCGGGAATGGCGGCGCGCTCTATGTCGAGGCCGCATTTTTTGATGAGTGCCACAACGCCGAAGGCAACGAACGACATGGCGACGGCAACGACCATCAGGAGAATTCGGCTCTTTTGTGTGCCGTATTTAAGGATGAGCGGCAGAAACAGCGAGGAAATCAGCAGCCCGACAACAATGCAGGCAACGCCCGACACAAGCCCCTCCGCAAGGGAGATTTTCTCCGGCATGACAAGGCTGCCCGCCGCGTAAAAAACCGTTACGAAAAGTGCGCCCGCCCCCGCCATTAAGAGCACGAACAGATATTTCCCGCGCACCACGCCGCCCCGTCCCGAGGGGGTCACGGCGGCGAATTTATCCCAGCCCGCCTGCTCGTCATAAGCAGCGGTGGTTATGGGCAGCAAAATGAGTATCATAACGCACACGCCGGCAAACATCGTGGCGTCATAAACGCCCGTGAGGGACAGCGCGGCAAACATCGTCAGCAGCAGGATATAGCTTTTTGAGATGCTTTTCAGGACCATTAAATCCTTGTAGACAAACGCGTTCATACAGCATCCTCCTTTACGGTAAAGACCATGATTTCCTCAAGGCTCGCCGGGTCCACCGTCAGCTCCGGGTAGACGCGCCTGAACGCGCGCCTGTCACTCACCAGCGCCTCGCAGCCGAACTGCCCGCGTCGGACGCCGGAAAGAAAGCTCTTGTCCACCGCGTCAAGCTCCCTCGACGAGCAGACGAGACGCCCGTAGCGCTCGAGCAGCTCATCCTTCGCGCCCTGAATCGCAACCCTGCCCCCGTGCAGATAGGTGACGTAGTCCGCCGCCTTTTCGATGTCGGAGGTTATGTGGCTGGAAATCAGGACGGCATGGCTCTCATCCTGAATAAACTCCAAAAATTCGTCCAGCAGCTCGTTGCGCACAACGGGGTCCAGCCCGCCTGTCGCCTCGTCCAAAATCAGCAGCTTGGGGTGGTGGGAGAGGGCGGCGGCTATGGAGAGCTTCATCTTCATGCCCTTGGAGAATTCTTTGAATTTCTTCTCCCGCGGCAGGTCGAACTTGGAGAGATAGCTCTCAAAGCAGGCGTTGTCCCAGTTTTTATACAGCTTGGACATGATTCGCCCCACATCGGAGGCGCGGAGCATCTCGTGGAAGCTTGATTCGTCCAAAACGACGCCTATGTCCTCTTTAATATCACACTCGTCGGCGATGTTGTCCCGCCCGAAAATGCTTATCTCGCCTGCGTCGCGGCGGACGAGATTGAGTATGCACTTGATGGTTGTGGATTTGCCCGCGCCGTTCTCCCCAATCAGACCCATGATGCTGCCGCCGGGGATGGCGAGGTTTATGTCGTTCAGCTTAAAGTCGCCGTAGCTTTTGCAGAGGCCCTTAATTTCCAATGTGTTCATGTCAATCTTCTCCATATATGATTGTCAGTGTCTCAAGCAGCTCCTCAAGCGTGACGCCGCCGCTTTTGGCGATATCTGCGGCTATGGTGAGGTTTTCCTCCACCCGCCGCAGGCTGTCCTCGCGCATAAGCTCGAGGTCGCGCGGCGCCACAAAGCTGCCCTTTCCCGGAACGGAGACGAGGAAGCCCTCGCGCTCAAGCTCCTCATAGGCTCGCTTGGTGGTGATAACAGAGATGCGCAGGTCCTTGGCAAGCAGCCGCATAGAGGGAAGGGCCTCCCCCTCGCGCAGCTCGCCCCGCAGAATGAGGCCCTTCATCTGCCGGGTAATCTGCTCGTAAATCGGCACCTCGCCGGAGTTCGAAATAATAATGTCCATTCCTTACCTCGCACCATACTGTATATACGCATTATGCACAGTATGTATGCCGTTGTCAATAGGTGTTTACAAAAAAATTCTCCCGGAGGTGGTCCCCCGGGAGAATTTTTTGTCGGTTCAGTCGCCGAAGAATATGCCCACGTCGCGGGCGGCTTGGATGAGAGGATGGTCGGGCGGCATGAATTTGGTGCGGCTGGCGGCGTCCTCAAGCGGCACGGAGACAATCTCGCCGTCCCTTATGCCGACCATGTAGCCGTATTGTTTTTCCATGATGAGCTTTGCGGCACCCGTGCCGAAGCGTGTGGCAAGGACTCTGTCGTAGGGGCAGGGCGGGCCGCCGCGCTGATAGTGACCCGGCACCGTGACGCGCGTTTCCTGTCCCGTCATGGCTTCTATTTCGCTCGCTATGCGGTAGGATATGGTGGAGTGCTTGGACTCCTCCTTCGCGCGGCGGCGTTCCTCCTCGGACATGACGGCGTCTAAAACGGAGACGGCTCCCTCCGCCACGGCGACGATGGTGTAGTTGCGGCCGTTTTTGCGGCGGAAATCCACGGCCTCGGCAACCTTGTTTATGTCGTAGGGTACCTCGGGTATGAGGATGATGTCCGCGCCGGAGGCCATGCCCGCATTCAGCGCAAGCCAGCCCGCGTCCCTGCCCATCAGCTCCACGACGAAAACGCGACTGTGCGAGCTTGCCGTCGAGTGTATGTAGTCGATGACGTTTGCGGCAATGTCCACCGCGCTCTGGAAGCCAAAGGTGGTGTCCGTGCCCCAAATGTCGTTGTCGATGGTCTTGGGGAGGGAGACGACATTCATCCCCGCGTCCATGAGAAGCTTCGCGCTCTTTTGCGTACCGTTGCCGCCCATGACGACAAGGCAGTCGAGGTTAAGCTTGTTATAGGTGTTCAGCATCGCGGGCATGAGGTCGTTGCCCTCATCGTCCACTATGGCCTTCCCCGGAATATACCTCTGACGCGAGGTCCCGAGAATAGTGCCGCCCTCCGTGAGAATGCCCGAAAAATCCTTGGGCTCCATGTATTTGTAGTCGCCCTCTATAAGACCCTTGTAGCCGTCGTACATGCCAAATATCTCGACATTGTCCACATATTGCAGCAGCGCCTTGCCCACACCGCGTATAGCGGCGTTCAGCCCCTGACAGTCTCCCCCCGAGGTAACAATGCCGACTCTTGTGTTTCTTTTCATTTATTTCACTCCTTGTGAATATGTGCCAAACATATCTAATGTATCATACGACCAAAAGCCCCCTTTGTCAAGAAAAA